>CALRCM010000001.1 GCA_943354555.1 Candidatus Peribacteria bacterium
ATGATGCTAGGTCAGAGAAAAATTCCTCTGGTAAGGAAATGTTCCATCCGCAGGTTCTCCTACGGATACCTTGTTACGACTTACTCCCAGTCAGCAGTTTCACCGTGGTACCGCCGCTTGCGCGTAACGGCCCTTCGGGTGCCCCTACCTTCCATGAGTTGACGGGCGGTGAGTACAAGACCCAGGAACATATTCACCGTGACATGGCTGATTCACGGTTACTAGCGATTCCGGCTTCATGAAGTCGGGTTGCAGACTTCAATCCGAACTGAGACCGGCTTTTTCCGATTGGCTCCCCCTCGCGGGTTTGCTGCGGTTTGTACCGGCCATTGTAGCACGGGTGTCGCCCCAAGCATAAAGGCCACGCTGATCTGACGTCATCCTCACCTTCCTCCGCCTTGGAGGCGGCAGTCTCCCCTGAAAATACAACAGAGGATGAGGGTTGCGCTCGTTTGCTGACTTAACAGTACACCTCAAGGCACGAGCTGACGACGACCGTGCAGCGCCTGTCTTCGGGTTCCTTGCGGCACAGTCCTGTTTCCAAGACCTTCCCGAGATGTCAAGCCTGGGTGAGGTTCTTCGCTTAGTATCGAATTAAACCCCATGCTCCACCGCTTGTGTGGGTCCCCGTCTATTCCTTTGAGTTTTAGTCTTGCGACCGTACTTCCCAGGCGGCGTGCTTACCGCGTTAGCTTAAGGCACAGGGACAGATTGAAGTCCCTACACCGGGCACGCATCGTTTAGGGCGTGGACTACCGGGGTATCTAATCCCGTTTGCTCCCCACGCTTTCGTCCATGAGTGTCAGCATACCCCCAGCATCCTGCTTTCGCTTTTGGCGTTCCATTGTGGATCAACGGATTTTACCCCTACACACAACATTCCAGATGCCTCTGAGTAGCTCAATCCGACTCGTTTCCGGGACATACACGCCGTTGAGCGACGTGCTTTTACCCCAGACGTGGTCAGTCACCTGCGGACCCTTTACGCCCAGTAATTCCGAGTAACGCTTGCATCTTCTGTCTTACCGCGGCTGCTGGCACAGAATTAGCCGATGCTTTCTCGTGAGGTACCGTCAAAAATTTCTTCCCTCACAACAGAAGTTTACACCGGAAACCGGCTTCATCCTTCACGCGGTGTCGCTCCGTCAGGCTTTCGCCCATTGCGGAAGATTCCTCACTGCTGCCTCCCGTAGGAGTATGGACCGTGTCTCAGTTCCATTCTGGCTGGTCGTTCTCTCAAACCAGCTACCCGTCATCGACTTGGTAAGCCGTTACCTCACCAACTATCTGATAGGCCGCAGGCCCCTCCCGAACCGAAAAATCTTTACCCACACTTGCGTGTGGGACTATCCGGTATTAGCCCCGCTTTCGCGGGGTTATCCCTGAGTTCGGGGCAGGTACCAACGTGTTACGCAGCCGTCTGCCGTGTTACCCTTGCGGGCACACTCGACTTGCATGTGTTAGGCGCACCGCTAGCGTTCACTCTGAGCTAGGATCAAACTCTTCAAAAAAGAGTTACAATTATTATTTTTTCGTTACAAGTAACGAAAAAGGAATAGTTAACTAATTTACTAATTTAATATTTTCCTTCCGTCCACCAAAGGTGAACGGGAGGGAATCACACTTCTCTACTCTGCGATGCTGTGAAGGAGCTTCACACTTCGACTCACTAAGGAATCGACCGCGCCCATCACACCGGGGGCACAGCCTAATAGAGTGAGGGCGAAAAGTGAGGTCTTCCCGAACGCAGTGCGATCGGGAGCTGAAGCATTGTAGGCGTTGGGCAATGGGCGTCAAGAAGGATTTGAAGCGATTTCTATAGAAATCAGTAGGAAATAGACGGATACAATGAAAATTTTCTATTTCCCCATAAATGCACCAAATAACAAATCCCAAATCAATTTCAAATACCAAGTACCAATAATCATTGTTCTTTAGATATTGTGGCTTATTTGCCATTTGGGATTCGGTGCATTTTCTCGTATTCTTCATCACCCATGGAAAACCCCGGACCCTTCGTAAGAAAGGTCCGGGATATGGGGTATCCGGAAAATTTCCTTGGCTTTGCGTAGCCGGAATGTACACATTTTTCTTGTATTGGATTTTTCTCCTCCTATCATCGATATACCTGACCTGTCCGATTTTCGGGTAGGGGACAAGCCTAACCGGTATTGGGGAATCTGAGCAACGGGAATGACCGCGGCAACAGACTGCGGTTACGCAGAAGCTCAGATTGCAGAAGAGCTAAAGAACTCTGCATTGTCCTTAGGTCCCTCCTGCTTCGGCAGGAGGGTTAATTTATATGGAAAACCCCGGACCCTTCTTTCGAAAGGTCCGGGATATGGGGTTTCCCTACTCCCATGCGTATGGCGCTCTGTAGCGGAAGATCGCGATCTTCCGCTACGGAGCATTTTTGGATGCTGCAGCATCCACTACGTTTTGTTTGGTGGAACCAGAAGGGGGCCGGGCATGTAGCTCCCGTCCACTTTTGGTCCGCCGATGCAGACTGCGCCGTCCTCGTAGAGGAGGACAGTTTGGTCTGCGAGCTGAAGAGTGCCGACAAAGATCCACGGAATGCGGATCCTCGTCACAGCATTCTTCCACTGAAGTCGCGCAGTCACTTCGTCGCGCCAGAGCCCGAGGGCTTTGGTGAGAGTTCGGTCGCCTTTTGCAAGGTCGTCTGCGACCCAGGTGTAGAGCGCGATGCGGCGGTGTTCGCCCGCAATTTCACGATCCACTTCTTGAAATGCCAGAGTACTTCGTTCACACATGATGGTTGTTCCTTTCTTGGGAACAGGGGGTGAAACAGAAACAGAAAATTTACCGTACGGAGCAGGGAGGGGAAAGAAGGATGCGTAGCGTGTCATGCTGAGTTCGTCGAAGCACGACACGCGTTTGCAATGGTGTCGCCCTTCGACGGACTCAGGGTGACACCATTGCCTTTCTTCTTTCTCCACCATGTTCAGGAGTAATCGATGATGTAAAAGAACAAGAACTACAGAAAACCACCCCTTCCGCTTCGGAGGGGTGCGCTTTAGGTTCATCAGTTATCTATATACGCATAGCCCTCCGATCTGCATCCATGCGGACGCAGGCGAGAATAGAGTAGGAAAAGCACGTATGCTGGAGGGCGACAGTGATCATTGCTCCGATCATATCTCGATTATGCATTATGTCAAATACATCGATTGTTCTACTGCCAATCTTTCTTCCATTTGATCATCTGTTTTTACTGGGCCATTCTCGGAAAAAAGTTGTAAGCGCCGGGGAGGGGGTACAGTCACATCAGCACTCTCTACCTGACGACAAATCTCATTGGCGATAGCTGCGTAGAGCTCCGGATGCTCTTTCCAACTGTCTCTTCCCTCCTTGAGCTGTATAAAGAGTTCAGCGATAGGTAAATCTCTCACTGCTTGTTTTGTTTCTGTGTCGGGGGTTATGTCTCCCAAGCACTTTGTCTGTCTTCGGAACATATCCACTTCTCTCAATGCCTGAAAGAAGCTGCCGGTATAGTCCACACGGGAAGTGGGCTCACCTTCTGGCTTTGGTACCGTAGCCAGAGGAGGACAGTCCGATACCCACACCAATGATGCCTTTGCGTTTCTATGGAACCTGTCAGCAAAAGAAAGGACAGCAGAATCTGCTGGTGTGGTCGAGGAATGCGCGGGGCGCTCATTCGTTTTCCGGAAATCCTCAATATTCAGAGTGGCGGCTTCTTCGTTGGGCATAGTGAAAGATTGAGGAGATCCTATCGAAATCTTGCAGATCATGCTGGAAATTCTGTCTATTTATTACATATATTTTCCTCTCGTTCGCAATGTCACCCACGGAATCAGGACCAGAAACTTTATAAAATTCCATGGGCCGAGCATCCCCGGGGAAAGCTTGCTGTGTCCTATGCGCGGACCGTAGTCGATCGGTGCATAGACAATGTTTGAGCCCGAGCGACCGGAGAGAACCGTGAGGACGATATGGAGGGAGAAGCGGGCGGGATAGGCATCGGTAAAGCGTTCGATCAGGGATTTTCGCACAATGCGCAGGCCTGAGTTGATGTCGGCGATCGGTTGCCGTGCGAAATATTGCCCAAGGCGACGCAGAAGTTCGCGTGCGAGGTGGTGCAAGGGTTTTCCGAGTCGCAATCCGGTGCGTTCGCCAACGATCATGTCCGCATGCTGTGTTTCCAGTATTGTCCGTAGGCGGGGAATATCTTCGGGGCGGTACGTATCATCGGCGTCGATCGTTGCAATCCATTCACCTTTGGCACTGCGCACTCCGGCCATGATCGCTGCACCGTTTCCAAAATTACGATGCTGCCGGATAACGCGTAGATTTGGGAGAAGTATTTTTTTGAGGATTCCCGGCGTGGCATCCGTACTGCCGTCATCCACGACGACAATTTCATCCGAGGCACTGAGCACGGCATGCGCGCGGCGGATGATATCTTCCACAGCACCCTCTTCGTTGAAGACGGGGATGATCAGCGAGAGCATGTGTCCTAGCGTATCACCACACAGGATCTTCCCAATTTTTTCCGTGCTAGGATTTCGACAATGCTTTTCAATTCGCCAGAGTATCTCCTCCTGTTCCTGCCCTGTACGTTGGCGGGATTCCTGTTGTTGCGAAATGGAGGATGGCCCCGTCTCACCATGGGATGGCTGGTACTTGCCTCGCTCTTCTTCTACGCCTGGTGGGAGCCGCGTTCATTGGTTTTGCTGCTGGCGTCCATTTTTTTCAACTATATCTGCGGATTGCAGTTACACAGAAATAGATCACGGATGCTTCTGGTATTCGGTTTGGTACTGAATCTCTGCGTTCTGGGCATTTTCAAATATGCACATTTTTTCATGAATACTGTCGAGCACTTCTCCGGAACATCCATTGGGTTTCCCGCACTCATCCTGCCGCTCGGCATTTCCTTCTTTACCTTCCAGAAGGTCGCGTACCTGATTGATGTGTACCGGGGGAAGGTCGAAAAATATTCATTCATCGATTTCTGCCTCTTCGTCAGTTTTTTCCCGCAACTCATCGCAGGGCCGATTGTGCACCATGCGCAGATCGTTCCGCAGTTCCGGCGAGTCTTCCAAAAAGACGGCGGAAGCTTACTGTGGAGCAATCTTGCCATTGGTTTTACGATTCTTGTTATCGGTCTTTTTAAGAAAGTCATGCTCGCAGATTCCTTGGATGCTTTTGCGTCCCCCGTTTTTCGAGTTGCTGCAGAAGGGTTTACTCCCTCCGCTCCCGAGGCCTGGGGCGCACTCCTCGCATACACCTTCCAGTTGTATTTTGATTTTTCAGGGTACAGCGACATGGCCATCGGATCTGCTCGGATGTTTGGCATTCTTCTGCCTTTGAATTTTTCTGCTCCGTATCGAGCCCGATCCATCGCTGATTTTTGGCGGCGTTGGCATATGACTCTTTCTACATTTCTGCGCGACTACATCTATATTTTCCTGGGGGGAAACAGGAAAGGTGAGCTCCGTACACTGTGTAATCTTTTCCTTACGATGCTCATCGCTGGATTGTGGCATGGAGCAGGATGGACGTTTGTTCTCTGGGGTGCTCTCCATGGACTTCTGCTGGTCGTGCATCGTATATGGACCCGGATGAAACATCTTTTCGCACTTCGAGTCCCAGTGCGATGTATCCGGACTCTGGCGTTACCTATCACGTTTTTTGTCATCATGGTGAGCTGGGTCTTTTTCCGCGCCGCAGATCTCCATGCAGCCTTTGTATTTTTACATGGGATGTTCGGTGCGAAAGGTTTTGGGCTGCCCTCCGTGAATGATCTCATTATCCCCGCAATGCTCTGGAAGCGAGGTCTCCTCTGGCTGGGATTGAGTGCAGCAATTATCTGGGGCGCTCCTACGACACAGGATTTTCTTGGCATGCATGCTCCCGCGTACGATTATTCTCCCCCCAGCCATCCCCGTCGGTTCCTACACTGGAGTCCGACCATACCCTTTGCCATCATGACCGCGATGATGGCAATGGTCGCAATGTCTGCTGTATTTCTTGATCAGGATCATGTCTTCCTCTATTTCCAATTCTAAGTATCGGCGATATTTGTGCTGTGTAGCGATATGCAGCATGCCTCTGCTTATTTTGCTTTTGCTGAATTTTACTTTTTTACGTAACGCTGGGGAACTTCTCTCTTTGCAGGATATTGTGCATCAGCAGAGTGATTCTGCACGATTTTGCATCTATGGCGATGCGCTTCATGGGGATGCATACCATTACAAGTTGGAAGGGTATCGCCAAAAACATCCACGTATTGTGGCCATAGGATCTTCCCGTGTCATGCAACTGCGTGAGCGATTCTTCGCTGGAAGTTTTTACAATCTTGGCGGTGCAATGACCTCGATAGACGAAGGAATCCACCTCTCTGACGCGATTCTGGCCCTGCACACACCGGATGTCGTTTTACTGGGTGTGGATTTCTGGTGGCTTAGCGAATCCTTTTCCCCTGTTGCTCAGGCGTATAAGGAACATCCTCCGATGGAACGCCGGGAGGGCCCCAATTTTTATGATTCCTATTTTCTCTTCAAGCCTTTTGCATGGCTGAAAGAAGGAAAAATCACCGTTCGTGATTATTGGCGAACCATTGCAGACAGAGCCGAACGTCCATTCTGCAATATAGGCGTTGCCGCACTCAAGCGCAGGAGCGGATTCGGTCCAGACGGTTCGTATTATTACACCGATGTCGTTCAGCCATCTCATGAGCATGAACCTCGGGTGGATTTTGATGAAATCGCGAGTATCGAGGCGGGGTCGGGTCGTTTTGGATATGAGAAAAGCGTGCAGTCTCTGCATATGCAAAATCTTTTGCGTGTGATCGACCGTTTTCGTTCACATCATGTGGAAGTTATTGTGATACTTCCTCCATTCGCGCCCTCGGTGGTTCAAACTCTGAAAGACCACGCGGAACACTATGGCATTCTTGCTGATCTGCAGAATCGCCTGAAGGCGGCGAACGTTTTTTTCGTTGATGCATCCGATCACTCATTATTGAGTGCGACAGACTGTGAATTTTTTGACGGCATTCATGGGGGAGACGTGGTATTTGCACGCCTTCTTCTTGCCATAGATAAGAACCGCAGTGAGCGGGGATTGCCCCCCATCGGCGCGACGAAAACATTACAAAATATCGCTGTGTTCCATTGCAGGGCGATGGCTCCTGATCTGCGCTTGATCGATGAACCTGATGCCGGATTCCTTTCGACGGAATGCCGACTGTCCTCAGGCGCACTCTAAAAGCCCAAATCATTCCATAAGCCCCGCCCTCTTCACACCCCTTGTCCACCTTTTCCAGACGTTCCGGAACCATTGGAAGAGCGGGCCGATGACAGAGTGGGGGATGATATCCGCGAACAGACGGCCCAGGGGACTGCGGCAGAAGGTAAATGCGCAACCGAGGATGAATTCAAAGCATCGACGCTGCAGAGGCACACTTGGCGTTGGCAGACCAAATTCATGGGTACGCATTCCCTCTTGCCGTTTGCGATCTATCCGCAGCAATCCGCCCCGTTTCTTGAGATCAAGTCCATGAGACTGCATACGCACCGCTTCATCTTCATCGATGTCTTTCAGCATCAGCTTTCCAGCGCTCTCCATTTCCCGGATGAGCGCATCACCCTGCTCTGTCCGTGTGATCAACAGAGAGAATCCCTTGCCGCGCTCCTCGTAGACCGGTGCCCACGCATCGCCACCGGAGAGATCGGTGAATTCATTCGTCAGATCGTGACTGAGGAGAGAATTTTCCGTGATGTAAAAAGGAATGAGGTAGTTTGCATGGAACTTCGGCAACTTGATTGTGCGTCCATCCTTCAAAATTGCCTGCAGATACCCCGGCCACTCGCCCGCGCGGTACTGGAAATCCTTCACATCACTTTTCCGCGCGCCGAATTTTTTCAGGAAGGCATCGACCGATCCTCCTTCGAGTTCGTTGCCGAAAAATGGCCCGAAAATATAGCGGATGGCACGCACCGAAGGATGGTTCATCTGCTGGAGTCTGCGTATGGCAAAGACCTGATGCGGGAGGCCGATGTAGGCGAGCGGTCCCTTCTCCTTTTCCAGCGATCCAAGGATCGTGTTCACCGGAGATACTGCGTACTTGCTCTGCGCTGATGCCAGTATTTCCTCTTTTGTACGCGCAATTGTGGGAATCGCGCGCCATGGATGATTCGGATCCATCTTGAGCACAACTGCACCTGTGATAGATCCTGTTTCCAGAAGATGAAGAAGTGTTCCTGTGAGAATGCCACCGCTTGCAGCATTCCTGCGAACTTGTTCATCTGTGCAGTGCGCAATAGCGATACGTTTATATGTCCCGAGCAGCGCGCTTCGGGGATCGGGTTTTCCAAAGATAGCAGTGTGCATCGCTGGATAATCCGGCTGCACTTCCGGTGATGCGTCATAACAGATGCGCGGGATGGGCCCACTATTTGTCGGCTTTGGAAGACACGTACCGTCAGGGTCATCCATCACTAATGTCCCCTGTGAAAGACCGATTGCCGTTCCGCACTGCATACTGAGGCCCGGTCGGATAATTTCCTCGTGGAGTTTGTTCCATACAGGATCCCGCTCTTCCGTTTTTTTCGCGACGAAGAAATGCCGGATGCCGAGGCGATTGGTTCCGATGTACCGCAGGAGGGATTGTTGGAGAGCTTCGGCAACTCTCTTCAGCCAAGCCGGACCGACAGGAAGCAAAACAGTACCGCGGTGTTCGATGATGGTGAATCCACACTGACGCATTGTCTTTAGCACTTCTCCCACCTGCGGGAACCGGTGCGGTCCTTCGCCGTGGTTTTCACAGAAGCGTTCATAGAGCTTGAGTGGTTGCTCGGCCCAAGCTGGTGGGCACGAGAGGATCAGGGTTCCTCCGGCTCTGAGCACGCGATGGCATTCCAATAGAAAATGAAGCGGATCGGGAATGTGTTCGAGGGTTTCCAGAGAAACGACGACGTCTTTGGATGCATCCGGGTAGAGGAGATCGTGGAGGTCTGTCTGAGCGAAGGATTCCTGCGGATATTTTTTTTGTGCGAGTCCGATCATCACCTCCGATGCCTCCAGATTTTCGATCTGTGCGTGCGGGCAGCACGCGCGAATGAAAGGAATCGCGTTTCCCGTCCGTGACCAGATATTCAGAATGGCGGATGCATCTGCCGGCAGAAATTTCTGCATCGTCGTGAAGCGCTCGGTGTGCGTCCAGCCGAAGCCGCCGTTGATCCGGTCGTATTCCACTGCAACCTTGTCCCAATGTTCCCGAACCTGACCGATGGAAAACGGATTGCGTTGCATGGGGAGGGGGCTTCCTTAAAAGGGGATCACACGGTTCGCTTGCCGATTTCCCGCCGGAGAGTCGCCACCTGATCCGCAAGAAGTCCGAAGAAGAAGATCATGCAGGTGAGTGACAGCAGTGCGACGCCGGCATCGGAGAAGTTCCGGTGCACGATGAGTTCGTAACTTACTTCCACGATTGCCGTAACTGCCAAAACCACTGTTGCCGGCATGAAGATGCGCAGAGGGGAGAACAGCATGATGAGTCGCAAAATCAGCATGAAGGTTTTGACGGCATCGCGCGGACGGACAGTGCTTTTTCCTGTACGCTCCTTGATGTGGATCGGAACGAAGAGGACGTTCAATCCCTCCTTCAAAAAACAAACAGTGCTTGTTGTGGAAAAGGAAAAGCCGTTCGGAAAGAGATGCAGATAGGGCAGGACTTTTTCCCTGCGGAATGCGCGGAATCCCGAGTTAAAATCTGGGATCTTTGTCTCGGTCAGATAGTTGGCCACTACGCCGATGATGCGCTTGCCCGGCTGACGGACCAGAGGACCGCTGTATCCCTCTCGCTTGCCGATCACGAGATCGACATTGTCCTTCAGTGCCGGCAGAACCGCTGCCAGATTTTCCGGCGTGTGCTGGTTGTCGCTGTCGTAGGTGATCACCCATTCTGTTGTCGCTGCGCCGATGCCGGTTTTGAGTGCGGCGCCGTATCCCTTGTTGCGGATATGGGTAATGACGCGAACACCCTGGATGAGTGAAGCTTTGTCCCCCGTTCCATCCGTTGAGCCATCATCGATGACGATAATTTCGGCCTGCACATTCTGCTGATCCAGAAATGAGCGCAGGGTTGTAAGGACCGCGCCGATTCCCTCAGCTTCATTGAATGCCGGAATAATGATCGTCAGGTTCATAGCGTGGTTATTGTAGCGTAGATGGAACATGTATATTCCTCTTTACACCCCGTATCCAGTACCAACCGCCGATAATCGCGAGAATTATGAGTTGCAGGAGCATCATGGTGGAGAGGGCGACAACGTGTTCCGCTTCCACTCCGTACGGAATGAGAATGGCGAGTAAAGCGGCTTCCCGGGTTCCAAGACCTGAGGGGGAGATAGGGAGTGCGTTGAGGATGCTTGCTGCGGTGAGCGCGGCGAAAAGTACGGGTACGGGAGTGGTGATGCCCAGGCTTCGTGCAATCCAGATTGCCCAGAGAAAGTGCAGTATCCATGCGACAAGAGTGGAGAGCAGTACTCTGGAAAGAGCACGATGACTCATGCAGTAACGGATCGCCGCCGCGAATCCGGACCAAAATCGTGCAATCAGTGCGAGACCGAAGACGATGGCAATCGTTGCGAGCAGCCCGATCCAAAGCCCCTGTGTCTGCGAAAGAATTACTGCACTCAAAGCCGCAAGCGGCAGAAGAACGATGACATCCGCGATGCGTTCTATGACGACGAGCAGTGCGCCGGTTTTTGCTCCCACCCCGTCTTTCTTAAGATAGGTGATCTTGCCGAAGTCTCCGAGCTTCGCCGGCGTAAAGGTCGAGAGAAAAACGCCGATCATAAATTCCCGCCACGAGAGCATCCAGCGGCGCTTTGCGCCTGCGGCTTGCGCGAGCATGTGCCATCGCCATGCTTTCGTTGCAAGCACAGCAAAGAGCACACTGAGTCCTGCACATAACAAGAGAACATCAGCTTGTCGGTAGTATCCGAAAACGGCTCGGATATCGATGCGTGTCAAAATCCCCACAAAGAGGAAGATGCCGATGCATTTCAGCAACACGCTGAATCGACGCATAAGGAAAGAGTAGCACGGCCTGCATCATGCGACGTTTACTGGTATGCTTCTTTCTGTGTTTTTCATCAAGCGCACGCATCCTTGGCCGCAAGCAGTACATGTTCTTCTTCTCGTCGTTTTTGCGGCTGCAATGGTCGGTGTCTGGATGCTTCCATCGCTCTTCGCCGGATATCCGTATGTCATTTCCGGGATGATCCCCCGTGTACGGGATTATGTGACAAGCGGCGTGATCACCATCGACAGCATGCGTCTGGAGACGGTTATTCTCGGGTTCCTGTATCCGCTCGTCGGTTTTAAAAATATCCTCGGATGGACTGCCGTCAGCGCAGCAGCATTCGCAGCCGCGCTTATTCCTTGGTGGTTTTTTGTTCGCAGGCTCTTCGATGTGCGCATTGCGTGGGTATCGACGGTCATCATGAGTTTTATGCCGATGTATTGGGTGGAGGCCGTGCGGCTTGAAGGCTATCCCTTCGCGTTCTTTTTTCTCTTCCTGAGTTTTGCGACATTCCTTCGATGCTATCCGAGGCATCCATTTATTGCGTGTATACTTTCAGGTCTCTGCTTTGGTGCGGTGATCGCCTCACGTGATGCATTTCTGATTTTGCTTCCGTGGATGGTGCCGGCGTACATCTGGCATCACCGGTCTCGCTGGATGCGGTCTATGGTGCATGCAGGTATGTATTGTGCATGTGCCTACCTTGCATTTGTGTTGCCGCTTCTGCCGAATGCTCTTCAGGATGGCATGACCCCCTTGCAGCGTGTTGCGGTTTTTCTTCCTTCGCTTGAGCATCGCACTCCCGGGGAAGGCCATCTCTATCCGGATCAGTATGCATATGAGTTTCTCCGTGAGGAATTTGATCAGCGCATTGTGGATCGCGTCGAGAGCTCCTCTTTCCTTGTCCGGCAGCAGGATGAAAATTACCGGTACATTTTTGGTGTAGGGGATATCAGTCTGACGCGCATTCTTATCAGTGGAGCGTGGCTGACCGTCAACGCACTACCAGAATTCTTTCTGCTCGATACCGTCGGAGGAATCTTCCTGTGGCTCTTCATCATCCCCGGCATGGTGTACTGCTTCCGCAATCGGCGATGGGTTTTTGTGGAGTGGGTCGGCCTCTGGCTCTCATCGGAATTTCTCCTCAGATTTATTCTGCACTTCAGCCGTTCGCATCTCACAGATATCGGATGGGCTCTTCCACTCTTTGCCGCGCTGGGCATTGCTGTGATTGCGGAGACAGCAGCGAAAAATAGCAAAGCGCTTTCGGCAGTTGCCGTGATGGCATGCATGACTGTGGTTGTTGCCGCGCAGATGCTTGAGGCCAACCGCAAACAATTCGCCTTCTTCTACTCCCGCTCCTCTGTTCCTGAGATCTATGCGGCTGCACAAGCTCTCGAAGAAATTCCCGAAACAGCTGTTGTCGCAAACCCACGAAGATCCGAACTATTTTCTCTTTCGGATCGTATGCCGGTGACGCTTCATCCGGATACGATTGATATGCTCCAGAGTCAGGGAAGAGTGGGGGAAGCGCTGAAGTATTATGGAGTTACGCACATTATCGGATATGACGATGCCCATGCGAAAATCATCAAACGGGTGGATCCCCGCATCGAGATTGTTACAATTCCAGATTCTGCATTTAAGGTCACTGTGACGCCGCTGATGCAGTATATTTTGCATCAGATACGGTAGATTGCATGGGAAGATACAAGATGCAAGATACAAAAAAGATACAAAAACCAAGGCGTAAAACATCCACAGAGTTTTTGGATATTGGAGTTTAGGATTTATTTGTATCTTGCATCTTGTATCTTTGAATGAGCCTCGAAGAGCTTTAGGTATGCATCCACCTGCCTCTCCACAGAAAAATCCTTTTGGACACGTTTCCTCCCCACTTCCCCCATTTTTTTTGCCTGATCGGGATTCTGTAAAAGTGCAATGAGTGCATTGCTGAATTCCATAGTACCCCGTGGGTTCACAATGATTCCCGTCGTTCCATCCGCCACAACTTCCGGCGTTCCACCGAAGCAGGTGCCAACCACGGGTTTTCCGGCAGCCATCGCTTCCAGATTTACCGTCGGAAAATTATCGAGATACAGAGATGGAGTGGTGACGACGTCGCATGCGAAGTAGCTCAGACGCGTTTGTTCCCGCGAGATCCAGCCTGTCGGTACAACGGCTTTGCGTACGCGCTCCGTAGCAAATGCGAGATGCGGGAGGAGATGTTCCATTTCTCCATTCACTATGAATTGTGCGCTGGGAATTGCGTCAAGAACACGATCAGCCGCAGCGAGCAGTGCACGGATTCCCTTGTCCTCGCGTACACGTCCGACAAAAAGGACAGCAGGTCCGGAAATGCCGTATTTTCCTTTGAAATCCAGAATTGCCTCTTGTGATGGAACATCCCAATGTTCGATGCCGTTCGGAATAGTTGCGGCAACCGTGATCCTATTCATCCGGAGAAACGAGGCGACGGCACTGCTGATGGCAACCACTCCGGTTCCGGATTTCGCAAGAATGCGCCGGGTGGTACGGTTCCTCAGCGGCCAGTATTTGCGGCCGGCTTCTCCGATGTGATCCCACCAGTGCATCTGCAAAGGCACTCCTTTCATCGCAGCCTCTTCGTATTGCAGTCCACGTACGCGTCCGTACGAAACAAGCAGCGTGTCATGGGCGGTCAGAAGAATTTTTTTCGTATGACGTGCAGCGATCTCTAGACTTTCGTAGGTGATGTGATGATGCACGTTATGCGCATGTACCGCGTCCGGTTTCCATTCTTCGAATACCTGCGAAAGCATCTTGCGCATTGCAGGGTCACCCAGACAATGACGATGCTGCTTGCTCAGCGGATAGGAGCTCAAGAGGCTGATCATTCCCTGGCTACGCACGATGTTTCCTAAAGATGCATCCTGATGTGTGGTGATCAGAAGCGTTTCATGGCCACGCTCGCGGTACCCCTGCTGCAGTTTATCGACAATAACAGCGGCGCCACCGCGGGCTGTGGGGAGTGCGTCGTCATTGAGCAGGGCGATGCGCATGCGGGAAGTATGCATTCCCGCTGGAGATTTCCATAGAGAGACCTCGTCAACATTGCATTCTTCCCTCAAGAAACCGGTTTCCATGGGAACCGGCATTCGCTACTGTTTCTGCATGGCACCGAAGGAGCAGCCTATTATCCGGCAGGTATTCGAACTCTTGCGACGGATCGGCATTCCGCCGTCCTATCTGGCTTTCCCTGTATGTCTTTCGCTGTGTACAGCGGTAGCCGAGGGTGCGAGCATGAGTCTGCTCATTCCTCTGCTGAACGGATTTCTGCAGAGAAACTTTGCATTTGCAAAAGAAGTGCCAGTACTTGGTTCCATCATTGAAAAGTTGCCACCGGAGGTACTCGCCAACGATCGCATGCTGTTTGCGGTGATCCTTGGCGGGTTTATCACGCTTTTTCTCACCAAGAATGTTCTGCGCTACAGCACTGTTCTCAGCATTGCGTACTTTTCCGAGCGCGCGCTACACCATCTCCGCAAGGCGCTGTTTACCCGTTACCTAAGCTTCGGGAAACTCTTCTTCGACCGCACAAATGTAGGACACCACAGCACGTTGCTTCTGGAATTCGCCCATCTCGCGCTGCGTCCTGTACAAACGATCGATAAATACATGAACTCCATGTTCTCGCTTGCGGCGTATTTTATCGTGATGATCTCCATTTCCTGGAGACTGACTCTCGTCGCCTTGCCACTCTTTGTCGTGCTGCACTTCACAGTCAGAACCATGATCGTTTCCATTAAAAAACTTTCCTATGGCATTGCCGAAAGGGGCAGCGCGCTCGGTAAGAAGTCCGTGGAGATTCTTTCCACTATTCCTCTCGTAAAATCCTCACGGATGGAACGAGAGGAGCAGGATAACTACACGGCGATCAGCAACGGCAAATCCCGCATGGATTTCCGTGCCCGTGCGCTGCAGGAGATGATTCTGCCTTTACAGGAGATCATCACCATCACCGCTGTTGCCATCATCTTTTTCGGAGCGCTCTACCTCTTCGGCAGGGACCGCGTGGCGTCGAGCTCTGCGATCATGGTGTATTTCTATATCGTCATGAATGCTTCCAGTAAGTTTGGTACTCTCTCGGGATTCCGCGGGACACTGGCTGCTGCTACGGGCCCACTCAGTGAAGTCCGCCGTATCTTTACGGAAGAAGGGAAGTTCTTCGTGCGCGGGGGATCGAAGCACTTTGCGGGGATCGGCAGCGAGATTGCCTGCAAGGATCTCTCATTCTCCTACGACGATGACCGCACAGTTCTCCAGAACGTTTCCTTCATTCTGGCAAAGGGCGCGATGACGGCTATTGTCGGGCCAACGGGGGCCGGCAAAAGCACGCTCATCAATCTTTTCATGCGCTACTACGACTGTGCGCCAAAGTCGATTTTCGTTGATGGAACGGATATCCGTGAATTCACACTGGAGTCGTATCTGGAACATGTTGCTCTGGTTAGTCAGGAGACTCTTCTATTGCACGACAGTCTCCGCAGTAACATCCTCTACGGAATCAGAAGGGAAGTTGCTGATGCGGAACTCCAGCGCGTGCTGGAGCAGGCGCGTCTGACGGAATTCGTCGGCAAGCTTACACAGGGCGTCGACACACTCATTGGCGACCGTGGTGTTCGCCTCAGCGGGGGGGAGAAGCAACGTGTGTCCATTGCCAGAGCCCTTCTCAAGGGTGCCGATATCCTTATTCTCGACGAAGCGACAAGCTCTCTCGACTCGGAAACAGAGAAGCTTATTCAGGAAGCTATCGATGAGGCCGTGCAGGGGCGTACATCCATTGTCATCGCTCATCGCCTGAGCACTATCCGTAATGCGGATAAGATCGTCGTCGTGGAAGATGGTTCCATTGCCGAAGAAGGCGATCTGGAGACGCTGCTGCAGAACAAAGGAGCATTCTTCAGGTTGTGGGAGCAGCAGAAGTTTTGATGTGCATAGCGTGTCGTGCTTCGATACGCGCCGCCGTGTCATGGTGAGTAGTCCTGAGCATAGCGAAGGACGTATCGAACCAGACATGCGGCGCTACTCAGCATGACACATTGTTTTTTACTTCATGTCAGGCTTGTACCCCACCAGAAAGTGCGCGTGTGCCATGAGTGAATTGGTTTTATACGGGTAATGCATAAAGAGCTTTCGTAGGGCAAGAATTCCTCTCCGGATAGCGACAATTCTGCGGTCAGTAGAACGACGGATAGGCACATAAATAGGGAACGGGCAGACGTGTGTTACCGCGACATTCGTAAAGCCGACATTCTTCGCAAACACCGCATACTCCTGTGCAGAATAGGTATTACGATAGTAGTCTTTGAAGATTTTTCCTTTATACAAACCAAAGCATTTCTTGAACATGCGCATAACGAAGTTTAAGTGCTGTACAGAAAATTTCTTCGGAATATTGAGTGAGATCATCACGCCGCCTGGGTGGAGTATTTTCAGTTGTTCGGCAAAAAGCTCTTCGACATTATCCAGATGCTCGGCGAGCCCTATGGATACTGTAGCGTCGTAGGTTCCTTCCGGGATCCCTGTCTTGAGCGCGTCACCGACAAGAAAATTGGCATCAAGATTACGGGATCCAAATGCCTCGCGCGCGATACCAATGGCGTTCTCTTCGTTATCCATCAGGGTTACGTCCAACCCCATGTATGTCTTGCAGTAGAGTCCGATGGTGCCGCGGCCGCAGCCAAGCTCGATTACTTTTTGTGCGCTGATCTTTTGCAGATGTTCCTGAATGAAGAGAAAGTAGTTATACAAACTCAACTGACGCTGCGTACACGGAACAGTACCTTTCTCAACGTAAATCGACTTCTCTTCAAGATTGCTCTCCACACCACCTTTTTGGATTGCCGCCCATTTTCCATGGAATGCTTCCTGACTCATGATGCTTTTGTAGTGGTCTTTATCGTAGAGCGCAACTTCTTGGCGATGAAGATATCTGTTTTCGTGCGTGCTTCATGCGTCCTTCCGCCGATGTGCGGGGTCAAAAGAACGTTCTTATGCTTTTTGCTGTGCATAACAAGCGGATCACCGGAACAATCCTGATCAAACCTCGTTTCGCCCGTAAGGACATCTGCTGCGTACCCTGCGATGCGCTTCTTTTTCAGTGCAAACAGCAGTGCCTGTTCGTCCACAATCTTTCCACGTGCTGTATTGATGAGCATTGCCGTCGGCTTCATGTGCTGGAATTCCTTTTCCCCAATCATTCCTTCCGTTTCCGGAGTGAGATGAACATGTAGGGAAACGACATCGCTTGTTTTGAGAAGTGTATTCAGTGATACCTGCGTGCAGACGGATGCGGGAATTTTCTGCAGATCATAGCCGATGATTTTCATGCCGAATGCCCTTCCGTATCCTGCGATTATCCGTCCGAGTCTGCCTACGCCGATTATTCCTAGAGTTTTGCCTTTCAGTTCCATTCCGGCGAACGGTTTCCCATTCCATTGCCCCTGCGATACAGCTTCTGCCGCTGGAGCGGTATGACGTACCAGCGCGAGAAGAAGACCCCATGCATGCTCTGCGGTTGATGGGATATCTTCAAGAAGATCTTTTGCATCTTTAAGACTGAGCACGGTGATGCCTTGTTGTTTTGTGGCCTTTAGATCGATGTGGTCTGTTCCAGTCGTTGCGGTTGCAATGAAGCGCAGATTGGATGCGTGCTTCAGGACATTTGCATCAAATTGCAGGCCGAGCTGCGTGACGACTGCATGGTATACACCAATATTTTTTATCAGCTGTGCCTGAGTAGGCGTTGCGTAGTCAACAGTTCCGATGGATTCGAGGATCTTTTTTGCCTCAGGAGTGAATTCTTTGCCGATGGTGCAGAGGATACGATGGGGCATGAGCATTTATTTGGATAATTTCTTCATCCAGAATTCCGCAAGTTCCAGATCCACTGGTTCGTTGATATCAATGCTTCGTTCGTGAGGCATAACGTATGCCAGGGATTTTTTGCCAAACTGATCGTCATTGAGGATCAACTCCGTGCGCGTGAGATAGACAGCGCAGTTACGTTTGTAGGCCTTCTTGCCCTTATGGCGTGGGTCGGATTGCCCTTGTTCTTCTTGTAACAGTGGTTTGATTTCACCATCCTCAATCGTTTTAATTTTCTGGGGGGCAAAATCTGGAAGCTCTACCATGCTAAACACAGAATCAGCATCGGATTCGGCGGCGATATGTATACAGGCATCGATATCTTCACCGGTGCGTAGCGGTGACGTCGGCTGCAGCATCATTACATAGTCGAATGTTTGCTTCTCCTGCTCTTCTATCCAGCGGATCGCATGCGTAAGCACATCGAGCGCGAGTGCAGAGTCTGTTGAGAGATCTTTCGGGCGGAGAAAGGGAACTTCGGCTCCAGCTTTTTTTGCGATGGCTGCGATTTCGTAACTGTCGGTGGAAACAATACAGCGCGTGAGGAGCTTGGAATTTTTCGCTGCATCAATCGTGTAGGCGATCAGGGGTTCTCCGTGCAAAGGCGCAATATTCTTGTTAGGGATTCCCTTGCTCCCGCCACGTGCGGTGATAATGCCGAGGACAGTCGGTGTAGACGTCATGTGTTATAGAGTAATCGTTTCATCCCAGTTATATATCCAATTTCCGTCGATCTTGCTCCCAAATCTTCCCCTGTAGTAATCGCGGTTCAGCAGTTCTGTATGTGTTAAATCCCGCGTTTCAGTGCCAAGGATCATCTCCCAGTCGGGGATTTCCTGTTGTGCGATTTTCAGCTGGTCCTTTTGCGGCAGCGCACTGAATTCACGCAGCTCTTTCAGGTGTTTCGGTGTGATCGACACAGGTCCATCCTTTGTTTTATCGCTTTCAAGGATGGTGAAGTGCCTTTCGATGACATCCGCCCCAAGGGCGATTGCCGCCTTTGTTGCTCTGATGCCGTCTCTGGCGACGAGCGTGTGATCAGACCACCCAATGGAATCGGTGAATTGCCTCAACCACTGCATTCGCCGCAGATTGCACATCTCCAGAGTATTTGGATAGCTTGTGACACAATGGAAGAAGGTAAATTCCTTGTTTTTCTCCTTTAGTAGTTTTGCCGTTTTTTTAATCTCCTCGTCAAATGTTGCCCCCGTCGAGATATAGAGGTGATCGAAGCTTGCGGCTAGCTCACTGACCATTGGGTAGCTCGCGCAGTCATAGCTTGCGATCTTCACGATGCGCTCAGGCCAGGGGAGTGAAGTGGTGAATGGTATGCGGTTGCGGCTGAAGACCGTTGTCATCGGCAGAATACGGTATTTCTTGCATTCTTCTATGAAAAACCGGTGATCATCTTCTGTGAGATCCAACTTTTTCAATCGTTCGTATTCCGTTTCATAGGGGCGCTTGATGGCAAGAACTGTCCCATCGGTAGCAGCTTTTCCCTCGTCGAATTCTGGTCGGCGTGTGAGGTCTTCGGAAAAGATCATTTGAGATTTGACGATATCCGCGCCGTTTTCCGCTGCCGCCGAGATCATCTCTGAAAGAAGCGTTCGGTCGCCGCAGTGGTTTTGGCAGAGTTCGACGATTAATTGGGTCATGTAGCTTGGGTGGATATCGACAGTATCTACTTTCTTTTGTCAGCCAGACAAAAGAAAGTAGCCCTTCGACAGGCTCAGGGCAGGCGCCGAAAAGCTCTCCGCGCGCCAACGCCCCTCCACACGGCCCTGTGTCTCATTGGAAACGCCTACAAGGATTCGGCGTTTCCAACTCGACTTGCTGAGGCAAAAGCAGGGCCTTCCCCTTCACCCCCTCCTTCGTCAGGCTCAGGACAAGCTGTGGCGCGCGGGGCCCCTCCGGAGCTTTTGTTTACAACTTGGAAATACATTCCACTACCTCTTTTGAAGCAAGTGTTGTTCCATCAAGTGTTTTGTATTTCTTCGTTAATGCAGACCGAAGTTTTTGCATTTCAACTTTCTGCTTTTCTCCTTCTGTCAGTAATTCTTTCAGGCTTTGACCTCGGTACACCGTTCCTATACCAAGAGATTCAATGCATTGGTTGTTGAAATAGATCTCCGGATCATCCTTCGGGTCCCAAGGAGCCGCGACGAACGGTGTATCGGTGAGAAGCGAGAGCCAAACCGAGCTCCAGCCGCTTCTTGCGAAGTGCAGTTTGATTGCCGGATTCCCGATAACATCGGGTAACGCTTTCATGGCTTCTGTTAGGGCTCCCGGATCATTGGAGTATATCGTCATTCCAAGGCCTTTAGCTTCAGTAAAGAGACGTTCAAGTCCGGGAATACCGGTAACGGTTACGTAAATGCCCGAAGAGAGTGCGTCGGCGTTGGGTGAGGGCTGTGAAATGGTAGGAGGAACAAATTGAGAATCGAAAATTG
This sequence comes from Candidatus Peribacteria bacterium, assembly GCA_943354555.1. Classification (GTDB taxonomy): domain Bacteria; phylum Patescibacteriota; class Gracilibacteria; order Peribacterales; family Peribacteraceae; genus 2-12-FULL-55-11. Next base: position 20,434 of record CALRCM010000001.1, read on the forward strand.
AAGATTGAAAATTGAGTAGATGAGAAAAAGTACCTGGGTCGGTTAGAAAATTTTTCTGGAAAGATTGTTCGATGGATTGAAACTTGGAGATTGCATGGTCGAGAACTTGCTCAGGTATTTCAACCTCCGGTTTCCCTTTTGCCTGCGACAGAATGTCTGTTTGCCAGCCGAACGTGAGTGCGTAGGCAGGAGCGAGGCCGATCGTAAGACGCGGGGAACGATGCAGTTCCAGTGCGATGGCATTGCCGTAGGTCTTTTGCAGGTAATCACGAATCAGTGCCGATTGTGCATCTACATGATCTATCCATCGTTGTAGATAGGTGGCATATGATTCTTTACCGTAGAAGAGCGGCGAGAGGAGCTTGCCGTATGTCTCATCGAGAATGATGTCACTCATGCGAGCACCCAAAACTTCTTTCATAATGGATTGCTGCTTTTTTCCGTAGACAAGAGGGACGATGATCCGGTGTTTCGCTTTGCCCTGTTTTTCCAGAAGATCTGCGACAGAAAGCGCCCATTCCGTTGCACGAAGATACGGACCGGTGCCATACGCGAAGCTTGTAAGAATGAAAGGTACTTCGTTCATCTATGCAGAATTGGTAATAGGGGACCCACCCACCTATTAGAGGGTTGAATATTGGATCTGTTTGAGTTGGAGCAATTCTTCCTTTGAATACAATCCCCAAGGATCGAAGAGGAATCCCGGTTGTCGCATGGAGGAAGCGAGGGAATGAATATCCAGTTCAGAGAAGCTCGGGTGATTGGTGAGGACGAGCACGCAGTCCGCATTCTGGAATCCTTCTTTAGGGGAAGGAACAACTTTCGCCTTGAGCGCCTTCAATTCCTTGGCGTCTGCGAGTGGATCAGCAATGGTGATCGACGGGTATTTCTTCTGCAGCTTCCTGAGAATATCCACCGATGTGGAAAAGCGAATATCGGATGTTTCCGGTTTTCCTTTAAAAGCCATGCCCAAAAGAAAAATGCGTGTACGTTTTCCTGTGCCTGACTTGCGTGCATGGCGATCGACGAGACTACAGACGAAATCGATCATATTTTCGTTAATTTCGCGGGAGAGCCTGGGGAGCCGCGGCGTTACGGATCGTTTTCCTGATGCAACCAGCAGCCACGGATCTTTTACAAGGCACATGCCCCCTACACCGGGGCTGGGGAGAGGAATGGGGTTACGCGGATATCCTTCGTTTGCCGCACGAATGACCTTGCGTGCGGAGATAGTGTGCTCGCTCGCCAATTGTGCAAATTCATTGGCGAAGGCAAAGGAAAGATCGCGGAAGGCGTTATTCAGAAGTTTTACCGATTCAGCTTCTTCAAGTGTATCCACAGCGACGATCGTTGGTGCGAAGACGCGGAAGAACTGCGCGGTTGCCTCGAAGCTCTCGCGGTTGAGTCCGCCAATGACTTGTGGGAGTGACCGCAATTCTTCGAGTGCTTTTCCCTCCACAGTGCGCTCCGGTGCGAAGGCGATAAGGAAATCCTCACCTGCCTTGAGCCCTGATGTTTTCTCCAGCATAGGAATCACGATGGATCTGGTAATGCCGATGGGAACGGTGGAGCGCAGGATGATGAGATCGTGGTGCTTGAGGACACGGCCGATCTCGTGTGCGGCATCTGCAATGTACGTCGTCACGGCTTTGCCGTCGGGTCCTACTGGAGTGCCTACACAGAGGACATAGATATCACTTTCATTGGCCTTGAAGCGTTCCCGTACGAGAAGGTTCTTTCCTATGTGCTTCTTTAAGAGCGCACTGAGTCCTTTTTCGAAGAAGTGCGGGATGCCTTTCTTCAGCGATCCAAGAATTTTGCGATTCACATCGACGCCGATGACTTGAATGCCGAATTCGGCGAGAGTGAGAGCAAGGGTAAGACCGACGTATCCGAGACCTACGACTGCTGCAGTTCGCACTTGCACGTCACTGTGCTTCCAGAGCTCCAGTGGCGTGACGATATCTACGAGGTTCCCTTTGCTATCCACCGTGATCACATGATGGAATTTACTTTCCGCAACATTGCGTTCTTTGATTTTTTTATGAAGCTCGCGGAGCATTGTCCCTGCGGAGGGGTTCCACTGAATCGTCATCGGGTTACGCGTCATGATGTCTCCGATAGGGGTGGTCAGAGGTTTGCCTGCAAGAATGGCACGACGAATATCACCGTCTGTAGCAATACCCAGAAGACGGTCTCCCTTCGTGACCAGTGCTATTCCCCAAGGTGCCGGAGGCTTCTGATGAGGCCCTTCGCTGATAACACGCATAGCTTGCCTGATACTTGTTTTGGGCGAGATGCAGATCGGCTTCAGTCTCTTGTGCATAGCTACAGTGTACGTCCGGGAAACACGACCCCGCCATATTCATTACTGCTTTTCTTGTCACTCCTCGTCCGAGAGTCGATACTCCTCCGGCATGCTCGCTTCACCATATCGCGCCGTCATTCTCCGGTTCTCCAACGATGCCGCACATGCGGCCATCGAACGCGTGATGGAGAAGGTTCCATTTTCCTATGCAGCAAGTATCGGCGCTGTTCCAAGAACGTACGCGAATCTCAGTGCCGATGCGCAGCGGTGGTTTTCCTCTAGCGACGTGCGCGGAGGACTGTATCCCGATGTGGATCCTGCATCACTCCTCCCTTTGGACGAAGCTCTTTTAGAGCGTATGCGGGAATGCGAAGCAATCTTCATGCATATGATGTCACGTCTCGAGCAGACGCAGTTCATTCCCTACGATGAACGCAAGCGTGCATACATGTGGTATCTACGGTACTGGAATGATTTTCTGGAGCGACACCGGATCAACCTGCTCCTTGCAGGAATTCTGCCCCATGAAATTCCCGATTACATCATTTATGCTCTTTGCAAAGCCAAGGGCATTGCGGTGTGGGTTTTTCATGCAACGACCGTACGCGACACTGCAACCCTTTTCACGGATATCGAAGATCAGGCACCGGAGGTCGGGGAAAGATATACACAGCTGCTTGCAGAAAATATATCGGGCAAAATTTCCCTTTCCCCGTTGTTCGAAGAATATTTCCAGAAGCAAATACAGCCGACCGGCAAGGTGGCAATCGCATTCCGGCGCCCAACTGCTTTCGATCGTCTACTGATCCGTGCACGTGCTTACGGCATTACATCCATAATTGCCTTCCTGCGATGGCTGCCTCTTCTCTTTTCCGTTGCGGCGTGGAAAGGCCGTATGCGGAAGGTGCTTGCATGGTGGAAAGTTCGTGATCTTCGGCGATTTTACGATGCTCATGCAGTCCTGCCCGATTACTTAGAGTCCTACATCTACGTGCCACTGCATTTCCAGCCGGAATGCTCCACGTGCCCCATGGCCGGTGCATTCGTCGATCAGCTGATGACACTTCAGGTGCTTTCCAAAGAAGCGCCTGCAGGCGTGTTGCTCTATGTCAAAGAGCATCCTGTGCAGCGGAAAAAGGGATTTGCCTGCCGCAGTATCGATTTTTACCGGCAGCTCCTTGCGATGTCCAATGTTCGTCTTATCGAGCACGCTGCGGATACATTTATACTCCGGGAGCATTGCCAAGCGGTTGCGACGGCAACCGGCACCGCCGGATTTGAAGCGATTTTCCGGGGCAAGCCTGTTTTGATGTTCGGGCATAGGTTCTATCAGTATGCGCCTGGCGTATTTTCCATCCGTACTATCGAAGATTGCCGCGAAGCGATGCAGGCGATATTTACGGACGGAAAAATCCCCGAGCAGCATTATGTGCGACTGTTTCTAAAATCTATGGAAGAAAAATGCATTCATGCTTCAGTGACGGATTGGCACCAGTTGCAAGCGTCCAATCTTTCCTTTGAGCAGCATGTTGGGGCGATTTCGGGAGCGTTATTGCAAAAAATAGCCCCTTACTAAAGAAATATGTCATGGTGAGTAGCGCCGCTGGTCGTGCTTCGATACGTCCTTCGACAAGCTCAGGACTACTCAGCATGACAAAGCGGCGCGTATCGAACCATGATGTGTTTGGCGTGCAACTAGGGTCGATACATCGTCGCAATTGCATCCATATTTTCCCGCAGCCATCCATGGAGTGATGCCAGTCCTTCCTTTAGCTGCATCTTCGGTTCCCACCCCAATTCCTTTTTTGCCTTGGAATTGTCACTGACGAAAATAGGCTGATCACCGGGACGGACATCCGCGCGCGTCCATATCGGTTTCAATCCCAATGCTTTTTCCATATGTTCCATAAATTCGATCAGCGAGAGCGTGTTACCTGATCCTCCGCCGATGTTATAAATCCGGCCATTGCATGTATCGATTTTTTCAATAGCGTTTTCATACAAACGTACAAGATCATCCACATACAGCAGGTCTCGCACTTGTTTGCCGTTTCCATAAATAGAGAGGGGACGACCAAGCATGCTCGCGATCAAAAACCATGCCACCCAGCCCTGATCCTCCACGCCAAGCTGATGCGGTCCGTAGATGCATGATTGCCGGAATACTACTGTCGGGATGCCGTACATGCGTGCGTAGTCACGGACGTACTGATCCGCGGCGCCCTTGCTGCAGCCGTATGGGGAATGGAAATCGAGTGGCTCTTCTTCTGTCGCCCCCTTTCTGCCGTCGGCAAACACGTATCGATTTTCCTCCTCGCGCACGGGAATACTTTCGAGTCCGCCGTACACTTTGTTGGTGGAAGCGAAGAGTACGATGGGGGGATTCTTTACAGATCGTGCCGCCTCAAGAACATGGAGCGTACCGAGGAGGTTCTGCTCGCAGTCCATCATCGGTTCTTTGACGGATGTTGTGACGGCGACCTGACCTGCAAGATGCAGGATGGCATCATGTGTTTCGGCCCCCTGTTCCAATGCTTTCTGATCCTTACAGACGTCGCCGCGGATGATCGTAACGGCATCAGGCCATTTCTCTTTTAAGAATGCAGCGTTGATATCCACCCCTCTCCTTGAGAAATTATCGAACACGGTCACCTCCCAGCCACGGCTGGCAAAATGGTTAGCAGCGTTCACCCCAATGAATCCTACCCCCCCTGTAATGAAGATGCGTTTAGCGGGCATGAAGGATACGATCGTAAAGAGAAATGTATTGTTTGGCAATGTTGCGCCAATCATGCAATGCGGCGTAGCTCTTTCCGCTTCGGCCCATGGCAACGGCCTGCTCCGGATGATCGAGCAAGCGGATGACTGCATCGGCAACGGCATCTATGTCTCCATCCGGTACCACGAAGCCGGTTTCTCCATCTTTTACGGCATCGCGTATGCCTCCGGCGTCCGTTGCCACGATCGGCTTTCCGCAGGCACTCGCCTCAAGATAGACGATGCCGAAACCTTCGAATTTCAGTCCGACAACTTTCGGCGTATGCACATAGATATCAGCGGATTGAAAGTATGCAACAAGTTCATCGCCACTTTTGCGGCCGACAAAATCCACCGAGTCTCCGATTCCCAGTTCCTTTGTTAGCGTCTCCAGATCAGGACGCCCGTTGCCGTCACCGACAATGACATACATCGCATTGGGATGATTCTTGAGTATTTGCGGCATGGCTTTGAGGACAAGATCATGGCCTTTTCTGCCCCACAAACCTCCAACAGTCAGGAGAATTTTTTTCCCGTGATAGCGGTTCCGGATGGATGCCGTGTCCACGCTTTTTTGGAACCGATCGAAGTGGACGCCATTATGGATGATATCGATCGGGTAAGAACACTTTGCGAGCTCCAGAATTTTTTCTTTGGTATACACGCTTGGTACAGCGATCGCCTCTGCTTTCTTGTAACAATGTTTCAGCAACCAGCGCTCGGGGAAATACGTCAGTGGCCGGACGCCATGTGTTCCCTGTGCGCCTGTCATGAAGGGCTTGTCATATTGCCTCGCGGAAAGCAGAGCGGGTACGCAGTAGGGAAAGGCAAACAGGTCATGTACAAGATCACAATCTGAAACATCTACAGTGCGGAAGTATTTCAAGCCTTCCGGCTGATATATACGGAAAACATATTCTGGCAGTACGCATCGTGTTTCACAGGGCAGGGAAGATTGCGCAATGAATGTTTTCTGGGAACGCGGCAGAAAGAGCGTGCAGTCCACTGAGCATTGCTTTAGTGCATGCACCAGCTCCCAAGTGATATTGCCGTAGCCATCTTTTGGTTCGGCCGTAGAGGAGAAGAGTGCGATGCGCATATCGATTTTCATTATGATGCAATGCAATCTTCCCGTAGTGGCGTACCTCTTTCAATCCGTTTTGCCGCTTTCTTGCCGATGATGTGATCGTATTCCTTCGGCGGAAGTCCGTTGGCTGGGCGGATGGAACGAATATTCTTGGTAGAGAATGTCTCGCCTTCTGCGATATCTTCCACAACGAAGAGAGAGCGGCGGAACTGCATACTCTTTTTCTCTTCCGGAGACGGGCCATAGTGTGCGGAGCCCAGGATCACGGGATCTAGTGACGCTGTTTCTATGTCTTTCTCTGCAGCGCGGATGGCATCAACCATTGAGCGAAATGCCTGAGGATCCAACGAGAAGGCGCTGTCCGGTCCACATTCATGCTGATCGAGCTTGAAGTGCTTTTCGATGATGCATGCACCGAGGCGGACTGCTGTGACCGCTGCCGCATTGTCCAGTGTGTGATCCGAAAGACCGACGGGCACATGAAAATCTTTCATCATTGCGGGGATCGTATTCAGATTCATGGATTCTGGCTGCGCGGGATATGCACTCGTACACTTGAGTAAAGCCACTTCACAGCCCTTCGCCGCTTCCAACGCATCCATAATCTCTTCGCGACTTGCCATGCCCGTAGAGATGATAATAGGCTTTCCAGTCGCAGCGACTTTGCGGATCAGCGACGTATCGACGATCTCAAACGAAGCGATTTTGTATGCGGGGACATCCATAGTTTCCAAAAAATCCACCGCTGTCGGATCAAACGGTGAGGAAAAGAGATCCATGCCAAGGTCATTGGCGATTTTCTTCAGTTTCGGCTGCCACTTCCATGGAGTGAAGGCCTCGCCGTACAGTGTATAAAGTGTTTTTCCTTCCCATAATGTTCCTTTCCCAACACGGAACTCTTCACGATCACAATCAATGGTGATGGTGTCGGGCGTGTAGGTCTGGAGTTTCACCGCATCGGCTCCGGCATTTTTCATGGCACGGATGATCTCCACGGCTTTTTCAAAACTCTGACCGTGGTTCGCCGACATCTCCGCGATGATGTAGACGGGATTGCCGGATCCGATGGTGTGTCTGCCGATCTTCACACTGGCATGGTAGCTCTTGCGATCGTCATATGCAGAGCGGATTGGCCGTGAATTTCCGATAATCCGCGCTCCTGAAATCCCGCCTTTTGGAATGCTTTTATGGAAGCCAAATTATCAGGCTTGATGAATGCATCAACTTCTTTGGCATCGCTGGTCCTGAATAATCGATTGCATCCCTGCTTGATCAGAGCTGTTCCATAGCCTTTTCCGCGACATGCCTTATCCAGATTGATGGAGATAGTCGCGCGGTTTCCCTCCAGAGCGAAGCGCACCAGCCCTACAGGAAGATCATCTGTATCCATGGCGATAGAGAGCCGGTCATTTGGGGATGTGAGTTTTTTGGTAAACCACTTCCGGTGATCATCTTCTATAATGGAGGCACTAGAAAAGGATGCAGAGCGGGCTTCCGGATCATTTGCCCATCCAAAGATCTGCATGCAGTCATCGGTCATAGCATCACGCAGCCACAAAGGGTCTTCGGAAAGCTTCTGGCAAACACGCAGGGCGCCGTATCCATCTACGAAAGACTGACATTGTTTGGACATTATTGATCTTTTATCGGGATCAGCCCTAAGGCTTTGGACTGCCTGCCGTATTGCTTCCGGAGTGATGTCTGCATGCCATCCCAAATTTACTGCTCCACCCGATCGCTCCCACTGCTGCGCGACGTCCCGCTGGTTCTCTGCAAGCACAAGAAGAATCATCGGCACTCCCATACACGCGAGTTCGTACGTTGTTGTTCCTCCGGCGGCGAGTGCAATATCTGCTTCCTCCATCAGCTGCGGCATATTTGTGGCATTGCTTACGCATGTGAATCCTGCGCTTTTTGCCGCCTTCTCCAGTACTGCTTTCTCAGGATGTGCACCTCCAATCACCACCGTGACATGTCGCAGATGCATTTCAGCGAGAGCCTCAATGATTTTTCTGGTCACATTGGATGGATCTGCTCCTCCGAGGGTGACAAGAATATTGTCAGCATTACTCCCAGAGGCTTTCTTTGCTTTATGTTTTGAGAATTCTTCGCGCAGTAGAGCGAATCGCGGCCCTGCAAGCAATTGTGCGGATAGAGGTTGTGCACCGGCGGATCTTTCTGCTCCGATATTCTGATTTAGAATGACATCTGCAACTCCATACTCTGCAGGAAAATCATGAAGCGCCAGTAGAGGAATTCCTTTTCCCTGCAGTGCTTTGCGGTACATGTCATCAAAAGCATATCCATCAAGAGCGATCCACAGAGCTTCATATGCTTTTGCATAGGCAAGAGTTTCCTGAGCATCATCCGGTCCGTATGCGCTTTTTTTAAGCGATTGATACGCATATCCATCATGGATGATTTTTTCTCTGAGAAAATCCGGCATTTCTGAAGCGACGAAACAAACGCTCCCTCCACTTGCTTTGATGGCATGTGCGAGCGCCAGACAGCGCATGACATGGCCTGTGCCAATACTTGGGCTTGCGTCTGCGCGGATGAGAAGACGAAGCGGCATCAGGAAGGTGATTGTGGATTCCCGCCCCGACGGAAGAGAACTTTGTAATCGTCGTATGGCAGATAGGGCTTGGCGCAGTCGGGGATATCTTCCGTAAATCGTTCCTTGATCAGCGGAAGGATCGGCTTGATAAGTTCCCGTGTATAGAATTCCTCTTCATTGAAGACCATGACTTCTGTACGTTCGAGAATATTTTCCACGGTCTGCTTTCCATACGCGTGATCGGGCGGGAAATATGCGGGCATCGCCAGTCCCATCAATGGTCCCCAAGGGGAATGCTTAGAGAAGGATAGGCTGACTGTACTCACATTAATATTAGCTCTCTTCACTCTGCACGCATCAAGCAGGGCATCAAGACGTTCGATGTCTTTCCGAGTATGCGCATAGTTCGAGAGGAGCAAACCAGCATGTCCCTCCACGTGTTTTGGATTGGGATAATAAAAGATGCCTGCTAGAAGTACTGTGCCTGCGAGTATGGTAAGCAGCATCGGCGATAGGCGATTGTTTATGCTTTCCCTCATTCCAAGAAGGAGCAGTGTCCCGTAGACCGGAATGGCGAAAACGAAGAAGTTCGAGTGATAGGCAACTCCGGCGGCAATAGCGAGAGCCGCCAGGTAGAGAATCGCCAGCGTATACACGCTACGCCGCAGAAGCGTCCGGTCGATGCGCCAGAGTCCGAAGCTGCCAGCCAGAGCTACGATGATCCATGCATATTCTTTTACCGAGAATGATTGATTGATGATGGAGAGGACAGGGGCATCTGGATACATGCCCTTCAATGTGAGAATCAGGAACACAAGGTTCATCGCGACCATCGTCGGAAACATCATCACCCATGAGCAGATAACCTTCTTCCATGATTGGCGTTTACGGGAGAGAAACAGCGGTGTGCTCATCCAGAGCAGGATGATCATCCATCCGGTGAATCTGCTGGACGGGTAATACTTAACAATATCCGCGTAGATGCGTCCTGTGCGCATCCGACGTAGCCATAGAGGGCTATATTCCGTGACTTCCTGTACGCGGTGAATGAGCATATTGGGCAGATGCACTCCGAAGTACGGCCAGAGCAACCCCAAAGACCACAGCACGATGCATCCGGTAATCGCGGCGAGACCGAGAGGCAGGACGAAGGTTCGTAGCAAGCCTTTCCATGATGGCGTGAGAAGCAGGGCGATAGCGAAGTTTGCAATCAGAAACGGCTCCTTCATGCCTATGGAGAGGAGCATTGCGACGCTTGCCACCGCAATACTTGTTCGTGAACGTAACTCTGTTCGCAGCAACACGAAGGCATAGACCATGCTGAAGAAAAACCCGAATCCCTCCGGTTGCAGTGCTCCGCTACGTTCTTCTGTATAGAACATGAGCACTGCACTGCCGATGAACCCAATTCCTGCAATAAGCCATGTTTGCGGGAATGTCCACTTTTTCTCAGAGGCCGTGAATGCGTAGGAGGCAATCAGAATCGGAAAGCAAAGAAAGAGTGCCACTTGTAGCCATGTCGCAAACATCTCTCCGTTCGTAAGCCACAGTGAGACCGCCATCAGGAGATAAATTCCCGGCGGCTTGGCATCGAAAATATCCGTGTATGGTTTAAGTCCGTTGAGTATTGCCCGTCCCACCATGACATACGATCCCGCATCAGAGTGCATGGGACCTTCAAGCTCCAGTGCCAGCGTATGGACCATGTCCAACAGCACTTTACCAAGGACGAGGACAACGACGATTGCAACAAGTGCGATAAGAATACGACGGACGTTATGCATGTGCGCTACGATATGCCCTTCGCCGACAGCTGCCAACTTGCTAGATGTACTGTCCTGCATCCACTTTGATGATCTGCCCCGTCATATGCCGTGAAGATTCGCTGCAGAGGAACGCGACGACTGGTGCGATGTCCTGTGGCGTTCCCAGTCGCTTGATCACACACTCACTCAGAACGAGATCGCGCATGGCTTGAGGGGTCTCTTTCTGTGACGGAGTTTCGATGAAGCCCGGTGCAACGAGGTTCACATTCACATTGTACTCACCAAGTTCGATTGCTGCGGCCTTTATAAGGCCCGTGAGACCTGCTTTTGCTGCGTTGTAACTTGCGGTATTTCTTCGTGCACGTAGCCCGTTAATCGAACCAATCGCCACGATCTTGCCGCTCTTCTGCTTCAGAAAATGCGGCGCGGCGGCATGAATGTAATTGAATGTGCCTTTGAGGCAGACATCCACAACCTCGTCCCAGTCTTTCTCAGAGAGTTCCCAAAGGAGTCCTATGCGTGCAAATCCCGCATTGCAGACCAGTGCGTCGATTCCCCCCAGCGTTTTCTGTACTTCATCGATAACAGAATGTGCCAAGGAAAAATCTGCCGCGTCAGCCTGAATCATCAACGCTTTGCGCTTTATCCCCTCGATCTCTTTCACCAGTTTTTTTGCGGCGTCCGCATCTTCCACGTACGTGAATGCGACATCGAAGCCGTCGCGGGCAAGCGTGCGGACGATCTCCGCGCCGAGTCCGCGTGATCCTCCGGTGACGAGAGCGACTCCATGTGCCATGAGGTGATCCTAACACATGCAGTTTGGCTGCAATCAGTGATTTATGTTTTTTCGTGCCTGCAGGGCGATCGAAAGGACACGGACTCCTTCTGTAAGATTCCCCATAGGCACTACACCTGATGCAATGCACGCAAGAAAATGCTGGAGTTCGTCGATGTACATCTGATTAATGTCATATCCTGCAGGTTCCGGCACGGATTCCTGCACTTGTCCGGATGTATCCTGAACCTCAACGGTTTTTTTATGAATATCCCAAGAGAGCGTTCCTTCCGTTCCCTTGATGATGCAGTACCGTTTATATTCCTTCTCCATAAAACTGAGGTGCACGTTCGAGCTTGCGCCTGATGCATGGTGGAGCTTCAGATCTGCTGTGCCTTCTACGGGGATGCCCAGACTATCCGCCTGCCTGAGGCTGCATTCCGTCAGCTTCGCCTCACCAAGATACCACAGTGCCAGATCGATTTCATGAATACAGTCGAGGATTGCGCCGCCTTGTGCGGGGTCCGCACTGTAACTTCTGCGGTAGTCGGTTTTTGGCCGCCAGTCCGGAAGATACGATCCGGTGTAGACCTCCGCATATGTGGGCGTGCCGATCTTTCCCTCTTCCAGAAGGCGCTTCACGGTCGCGGGCCCGAAGTGAAAGCGCATATTGCAGCCGATCATGCATGTCAGATGGTTTTCCTTCACGATCCGCTGCAGATCATCGAGTCCGTCTGCTGTATGGGAAAGAGGCTTCTCGATAAACAAGTGTTTACCTTGTGCTGCTGCAGCGATTGCCTGTGACACATGGAATTTTGTCGGACTGCAGACAGCGGCGACCGTGATACGGTCGTCTTTGAAAGCCTGCTCTATGGTGGCGTAATCATCACAGGACATTTCCTGTGCAATGGATATTCTGCGCTCTGCATCAGGGTCGCATATGGCGATATGCTTTACACCGATCGTCCGGAGATTTCTTGCATGACGCGCTCCGATGGAGCCCGCCCCTATGACCAGTACCCCGTGATTGCCTGCATCCGGCATGTTATCGGGCGTAAAAAGCACAGACCTTGCGTACCGCTTCTATAACGTCATCAGCATCACTGTCGCTCATTGCTGCAAAGATCGGCAGGGAAAGCATCCGTTCGTACGCCGCTTCGGCCATGGGACACATGCCTGGTTTCGTCCCGAATCGTTTTTTGTAGAACGGATGCAGGTGTGCGGGAACATAGTGCACATTGACGCCGATGTTTTCTGCCGAGAGCGCTTCGAAGATTTCCTTGCGCCCCACGCGCAGCCTTTCAGGAACAATCTGCACGACGTACAAGTGATATGCATGTACGACATTTTTGCGGACTTTCAGGGTGTGAACACCTGGGAGCATCGCAAGGGCTGTGTCATATTTTTTTGCAATGGCTCTCCGTCGCTCATTCCATTGAAGAACCTTTTTCAGCTGACTCATGGCAAGTGCCGATTGGATGTCTGTAAGTCGGTAGTTGTAGCCCAGTTCCTGCATTTCATAAAACCATGAACGCGCTTCGTGGCGTTCCCGGTGTTCGCTTGTGATGCCGTGATTCCGGAATCGCCGCATGCGCTTTGCATAGTCATGATTATCCGTGGTGATCATTCCACCTTCGCCTGTGGTCATGGGTTTTACAGGATGAAAACTGAAGGTGGAAAGATCTGCGAGAGACCCTACCGAATGATCGTTATCCTTTCCTCCGAGTGCATGACACGCATCTGCCACGAGTGCGAGTTTGTGCTTCTGTGCGATGGCGGATAGTGCTGCGTAATCCGCAGGCTGCCCTGCGTAATCTACTGCGATGATTGCCTTGGTATTTTTCGTGATCGCCTTTTCCACGCATACCGGATCAATTAGCAGCGTCGCAGGGTCGCTATCCACGAATACCGGTGTACCACCCTGAAAGACAACAGCATTTGCCGTCGCGGCAAACGTCATCGTTGGAACAATGACTTCGTCCCCTTTGCCGATATCCAGAGCGAACATGGCCGCATGAAGTGCAGCCGTGCCACTATTTACTGCAACTGCTTCATGTACACCGCAGAAATCCGCGAATGCGGTCTCGAATTCCTTTATCTTGGGCCCCGTCGTGAGCCAATCCGAACGAAGTACCTCCGTTACCGCTGCGATATCCTCCTCGCTGACCGACTGGCGCCCGTAGGGGAGCAGAGTCTTTCGCACGGGTGTGCCGCCGTCGATGGCGAGAGTGGCGGGCATGGGATTTCTTTCAGAGCATTTTTTTCAGCTGCTCTACAGTGAGCCAGTCTGTATTCGTATCACTGGCGTAGCGGTAACCTTCTTTGGTATTGGGCTTCGGCCATTCTGTCTGCGAGGTCCACGTCGGATACTCCGGAAGGATGACAAAAGAATCTTTGAGTTCAACTGCGTGGCGCGATTCGTCTTCTGAAAGAAGGACTTCGTGAAGCTTTTCCCCGGCACGGATGCCGACGATCTTCCGCGCACAGCCCGGCGCTACTGCATCGGCAAGGTCGGTTATACGCATGCTCGGAATCTTCGGCACGAAAACCTCTCCGCCGCCCATGTCCGCGATTGCGCGCATCACGAGCCGTACGCCCTGTTCCAACGTGATCCAAAATCGTGTCATACGATCATCGGTGATGGTGATAGTTCCCGTCTCGCGTTGCTTGAGAAACACGGGAATAACGCTTCCGCGGCTTCCCACAACATTGCCGTACCGGACGCAGGAAAATTGCGTTGGGGCATTGCCACTATAAGCATTGCCCTGTGTGAAGATTTTTTCGGCAACGAGCTTCGTCGCGCCGTAGAGATTCACGGGATTGACCGCTTTGTCGGTGCTCAATGCGACGACTTTCTTCACTCCTGCATCGAGCGCTGCCTCCACCACATTACGTGCTCCACCGATATTCGTTTCCACAGCTTCCAGCGGATTGTATTCACACGCAGTGACATGCTTCAGCGCTGCGGCATGGATGACGACATCCACTCCTGCCATAGCACGACGAAGACGGTTCTGATCACGAACATCCCCGATGAAGTATCGCATGCAGGGTGCATCAAATCCCTCTGCGTGCATGTCATGTTGCTTGAGCTCGTCGCGGCTGAAGATCGCGAGACGTTTGGGTTTGCATTCCTTTACTACAATTTCTGCAAACTTCTTGCCGAACGACCCTGTTCCGCCGGTAACGAGGATAGAGGCATTAGAGAGATCCATTGATTGGCATCCTAACACAGTTCCCATGGTCTTTGGCTATCGTTCAGCCTTATTTTTTGTGCTTTGCCAGCGCAAGAATGTGTGTGGAAGCGTCGGGATCGGCGCAGAAAAGGTCGACTGGCCCTCCTTCGTTCCTTGTCGGATTCTCCAGTGCATGCTTCAGCTCTGCCGCATTCATACATACTGGTACTAGCCCCAAACGGACTGCGGTGCACTTCTCAGGATGGAGTGCATGTGGTTGGTAGGAGATTGGATTTCTCCCGAGAATCGCGGCTTCAAGTAGAGTTTTTGAGCACATGCCCACAATGCGGTTGCTGTGCCAGAGCAGGGGGACGAGTTCTGCAGCTCCGGAAAGCACATGCCACTCCACATTCTCGCCGCACGCAGGCGGGGCTTTTGTACTTTCTGCCGGGTGGAGCTTTTCCACCACGCGCACGGGAGCACCGATCATCGTGAGAATGTGTGCAAGTTCCTCACGCACGATGTCCTCATGAAATCCGAGGAAGGAGCCATGTGTACCTTTTTTCCCTGTGCTTTCTCCATATGCGGCCTTTAATTTTTCAGAGAGGAAAAGAACAGAAGGGCGATCGGTAGTATTCCGTAGCACTTCGGGTACGGCGGGAGGGTGGCTCCGGAGCTCGTCGGCTTTTTTGGATAGTTCCGCAAGTGCAGGACTGCCGGTGATATGCATGCAGGACTTCGGGATTCCTTCTTCTTCTCCGAGCTTCAGGGAAAGCGCGTCCTGTACGCAGATCACATCGGGAAGATAGGTTCCGATTGCACCTTGTTCATCGCGAAACCGCAGAGCGTAGTTGTACCACTCGTCGAGAAGGGTAATGCTCCGTATGCCGCAAGTGCGCGCCGCTGCCGTCAGGTATCGTTCGCCCGAGATCACTCCGGTTGTGCCGAGAATGACTGTATCCGGATGTGTGTCATTGAGCAGAGATGTTGCATCTTCCAGAGATGAAATCATGAGAACTTCCGCGGATAGTTCTGCTGCTTTAAAAAGAGGAGCGGTGACCGATGAAGCGAGAAGACGGCAGGGAATTTTCTGAAAAAGTGCTTCGCGTACGACAGGAATCAATTCTCTTGCTCCTCCCGCTTCGCTCGCACAAAAAAGTATCATGAGATGGAAAGGGGAAAATCAGGATGTGCATGCCACAACAACCTTATCGATTGCTGTAATAATATCTGCAACATCATCCATAGTTTGAGGATGACAGAGATGCATGTTCAGAAGCATCTCCTTTGCATATAAGCGCTCGGCAGTAGGGCAGATTCCGGTTTCGTAGCGTGCAGTGGAATCTTTGTTTTCTGGAGCCGTCCAAGGGTAGCCCTTTGTGAATGCGGTGCGCGTTTTGAAGAGGGGGAGTTCGTAGAGAGGTTTCACATAACTTTCCACAAACGGAATTCCTTCAGCTTTGAGCATTGCCGTAAATGCGCTGCGTGACGTTCCCCCGCAGTGCTCTGTAAAGTAGCGCATAGGACAGACGTAATATGTTGCCTGAGTTTCCGGCTGTGCGTGCATGGGTACGAGGCAACGATGTCTGGCGACTCCTGCGTGCAGCGCTTCAACCATGGCAATGCGCGCAGCATTTAATTGTTTCAGTTTCTTCAGCTGTTCCTGCGCAACGGCTGCAAGCGGTTCTGTAAGCCGGTAATTGAAGCCGATAATATTTTCGATATGCGCATACTGCGCTGCCTCCACCACTGCCTCTCCGTGGTTGCGGATCATCTGCAGTCGCAAAGAAAGATTTTTATCATTGGTGATGCAGAGGCCACCCTCTCCGCATTGAATAGTCTTGTGGACATTGAAACTGAAAACGCCGATATCGCCGAAGGTGCCTACCCATTGATGACCGATCGTTGCGCCCCACGCCTGTGCGCAGTCCTCAATTACTTTCAGATTGTGCTTTTTCGCGATGGCCATGATCGCGTTCATATTTGCAGGAATGCCGAACTGATGGACGACGATGATTGCCTTGGTTCGCTTGGTTACATTCTTTTCTATAGATACAGGATCGAGGCATCCTGTGGTTTCTTCGATGTCAGCAAAGACGGGGATCGCTCCGTAGATCAGCGGTGCAACCGCGCATGCACTCATGGTGTAGGGCGACACGATCACTTCATCGCCATAGCCGAGACCCAGTGCACCGACTGCAGCATAGAGACCCGAAGTGGCGCTATTCACTACTACAACATGCTTTGCTCCGGTCATGTCCACTGCCATTTTTTCCAGTGCCTGTACTTCCGGTCCGCCGAGAAAGTTATAGGGAGGAGCCGGTTTGTATGCCCCCTGAAAGAGAGAGAGATGTCCGCTCTCCATGGCGCGGAGCATCGCACGCTTCTCTTCTTCGCCGAGCGCGTTACTTTCCTGCCACGGTTTTGTGCGCACGGGAGTACCGCCGTTGATAGCCAGAGGTTCTTTGCTCATAGGGACGCGAGGCGCTTTGCCTCAAAGAGTATGTCCATTGTACCGCGCGCTTCCGCAAATCCTGCGATATCGAGGAGTTTCGTATCGTTTTTACTTAGCAGGGCCGCACTTATGGAATAGAGCCTGCTAAGCGCTTTTTCGATGGGCTCAGCTTTTTTCGTCTCACTCTGAAAGAGCGCGGGAGCGTAGGTATCCTGCTCTGCCCGGTCGATGGCGATATTTTCCCATTGGATACGGATGCGTCCTTTGGAAAATCGTAACTCCGCCTCGAAGATTTTATACGGATGTTCCGGAATTCCCTCCAGAATAATTTCTGCTTCAGGGAATTGCACGGATTTCAGCTCTGCCCGTAGCAGCGGATCCTGCTCATAGCGATCCACGCTCTGTTTTTTTGCAGAGACGCATTGTAGTTCCCCGAGAAGCATCCGCAGCGTATCGACTGCATGAACGCCGACGTGGAACCACCCGGCGTAGTAGTGCCAGAGACCTCCTGTGAATGTCCCGAGTTCTCCGCTTTCGATCAATGTTCGAAGCTCCATGAATCCCGCATTGAAGCGCCGGCTGTGCTCCACGACAATCATTGTTTTTACCGTAGGGATAGATGCTTCCAGATCACGGAGTTCTTCCTCCGACATGCACAAGGGCTTTTCCACGATGATCAATCTCGGTGCATGCGTATGTGAGGCAACATCCTTAATCATGCGTGCGTGCGTTTCATCCGGCGTTGCGATGGTGACGATGTCGGGAGATTCATGTTCCAGTAATTTCTCCCACGTAGCGTACTCTTCGCACTTCCATTCTTTGCCGAAAGCTGCAAGGCGCACCGGATCGATATCGCAGGCGCCAGCGAGCGTGATGTCCGGGCTTGCTGCGAGTGCCGCTGCATGTGATGTAGAAAAGGATCCTGTGCCGATAATGGCTGCGCGAAGGGATTTCATGTGGTTGGTTTCTGGTATTGCTTCCATCGTCGGTGGATATCTTTATTGAGAGCGGTGACTTCCGGATGTGCATCGAGAAATGCGATGATTTCCCCGAGGGAAAAATCCGTACGCGGCGCGAAATGTCTCAGGATCTCTTCAAAAACGCCGAAGTCTTCTTCCGTGTCGACATCGAGATGGATGTCCGTACGCTTCAGGGGCCCTTCATACGAAAGATGCTTTTGGCGGTAGAGCTTCGGATGCTGCCTGAGATAGAGCGTTCCATGTTCGCGGATCGCCGGATCAGTATTACGTTCTGCTGCATCGCGGAAAGAGGCCACAGAAAATGCTTCGCTATACATTCCTGAAGGGTACACAGGAGTGACGTCGTTGCCGACCCATTCGAAGTTTCCTTCGCGGTATGCAGTGATGCATTCATCGATCAATGCAGGGTCGATGAGCGGGCTGTCGCCATAGATCTCTACACCGGTTTCCGCCTGCACACTCTCCAATGCACCGAGCATGCGTCCCATCACATCCTCTTCCGAACCACGAAAGCACGGCATGCCGGTCGTCTTGCAGTACTGCGCAATCACATCGTTCTCCGTTGCAGTGGGGATAGCCACCACCACACCATCAAGGTGTTTTGCCTGCCTCACTCTTCCGAGGAGGTGGCCCAGTAAAGGTGAGCCGAGAGCTTCGCGCATCATTTTACCAGGGAGCCTTTCGGATCCCATACGCACACAAACGACGGCTACTACTTTCCCCATGTGGCTATAGTGGAACCGTGGCGTTCTCCGCGCAATACACGCCACACATGTATTTTGCTTTTACTCGTACTGCCACAGCGACATTTTTCGTACGGGGTCGCGGAAGAGTTGTCGCATCCCAAGCTCTCCCAGTACGCCTTGCTGCATATCATTCGAATAGGCGATCACATGTTTATATGTTCGCAGTGCGTCACGGTTGTTATGTATAAAGAGCCGCATCACTTCCGCCCCGAAGGGGTTGAACATGAAGATCAGGCTTTGGGGCATTGCGCCGAGTTCGTACGAAGCCGCATCGGCATGCAGAAACTCAATGGGATATTTTGCGAATCCTTTCTTCAAAAATACATTCGCCTGATCCACGAGTGATGCATCGAACTCCAGTCCGATAATGCGCCTGAACCGATTGGTCGTGGCTGCATAGAAACAAGGCTTGCCTTTCCCCGAGCCGATATCGATGAATATTTCCGGTCGGATTCCCAGAGCAGCACACTTTTGTATAAGGATGCGGATACTCCTGCACCACGCGGCGTGATATGCGGTGGCATCTTTGCGGTATGCCGAATCTGTTTTGAGAAATTCCCGGGGTACGACACCCGTGGTATCGATGCCGTGACGTATATCAAACCAGCGGTCTTCCAGCGCACACATGCGCCGCAGCAATGCCTCTTTCATAGTCGTAAACATTCGCATAAACAGTATCACACTCCTGCTGCCGGCTTTTCCCAGCGCACGACGTAGTACGGTGCCGGAACGGCATTGAAACTTGTTTTGTAATCGCCGCGTGCAGGGGAATTAATGCCAACAACATCAAAGAGTGTGCAGCGGTGCTTTTTGCACCGCATCACCGCTTCTGTAAGGAGCATGCTGCCGCAGGCATCTTTGCGGAACGCAGGATCATTGGCGCCGAAGAGGTAATATCCGCACCGGTCGTCAAAGAGATAGAGGACAGCGCTGGCAACTTCACCTTTGGCGTTTCTGCTCAGGAGAATTTCTCCAAATCCTTCTTCCACCGCGCATTGCGCAATCGAGCGTACGAGATCACTTGCTTCCTCGGGGCGCTCCGCATTCTGGCGTTCGAAAGTGCGCTGGTGCAGATCGTCCAAAAGCGCGACATCTTTCGATTCTTCTATGATCCATCCTTTTGCAGTTGCACTACGAGTCTCCTGCCTCCTTGTTGTACGGACCGTACTGAGAAAATCGTCGGCCTCCCCGATACCACTGAGGTTGATGAGCCCCGTATATCCCACGCTGATCTGGAACATTCCCTTGTCTCTCTCGTGATAGTGAAACCACTGGAAGCTGCGGATATCAGGAAAGTTCCAGTGCAGGCAGAATTCCATGTTTTCACAGGTCTTCTCCAGCTCTGTGAGAAGAAATTCCGCGAGCTGCAACTGTTTGCCGACGCGCGTGTGGGGCCTGAGTGCATCCAAAGTACCGTTAAAGAGCACACCCTGATACATCGTAAACGGCCGCGGAGAGCTGCGGAACTTTCCATTCTTTTCAGGGAATAGGATTGCTCCGAGCATCGGTTCGCCATCACTCTGCACAAAAACACATTCATATTCTTCGCCGCAGGCTTCGATGAACGAAGATATGCAGAAGATGTTTCTCTGGGGGGATGAACGGACAAATGCATCCCACGCCTGTTTGTCCCTACAGCGGACAAGGGAGAGCTCCATATGCCCAAACTCTACCACACGAATCAGGGAGATAGGGGATGCATTACCTCTCTTCCTTTGCGATACTGCTGACATGAATATCATTTTGAAGGGATTTGATGACGGCAGCGGCAAGCCGATTGTGGAAAGTGCACTGAAGGGTATGAAGATCGGTACCTGTATTTCCATCCTCAATGACAAAAAGCAGTGGCCGGAGATCGATACAAAGGAACACATCTGGATGTCCGCCAAACTCCTGCGTGCCGGACAGTATCCCGATGTGGACTGGTCGAAGATCACGCCGCTTGACGAAGAGGTGATTCAGAATATGCGAAATACGGAGTCTGTTTTTCTCACGATGGTCGAGCGGTATGCGAAGTATGCGGATATGCCCTATGCAGAACGTCTGCGTCAGTACACGGAACATCTCCGCTACTGGAATCATATTCTGGAGACGAAAGATATAGGTCTGCTTCTAATGAATACCGCGCCTCATCAGTGTTATGACCTAGTGATGTACGATCTCTGTAAAAAGAAAAATATTCCGGTGCTTTACCTTGAGCGGCTTGTGCATTTTGGGACGTGTACGCTCGAGGATGATTGGGAGCGTGCCGGAGAAGAGATCCGCGAACGGTATGAAGTATTAGAAAAGGAACATGCCGGTGATCTGCCAGTTACCCTCTCGGATTCCTTCGAACGATTCTACAAAATGTACTCTGAAGTGGATCGAGGCCCGTGGTACATGGGACCTCGAAGCAAGCATCTGGAGCACAAAACGTTTGTGCAGAAATGGGGAGCGATCGCTGTGCGGATTCTCGTACACAAGCCTCGCTACTTTTTCCGATCCGTTCTCAATCCGCTTTTCTGGAAGCGCAAGTGGCATCAGCACTACACCACACTGCTCTACGATCGCTTCACACAGGATCCTCCGACAACCGAGCCATTCATCTACGTTCCGCTCCATATGCAACCCGAGGCCACAACGTGTCCTTTGGGTGGCGTCTTCACCGATCAGCAGCTCATGGTGCAGATGCTTGCGCATGCCATTCCCGCCGGCGTTCACCTTGTCATCAAAGAGCATCCTGCACAGGGGGAAATGTGTCGCAGTGCAGCATTTTACGAAGCGCTGAAAGCTATACCCTCGGTCATTCTGGTTCCGCGGCATTACGATACATTTCGTCTTACCAAAGACGCGATAGCCGTGGCAACCGTAACAGGAACGGCAATGCTTGAAGGACTGTTTCGTGAAAAGCCCGCGATCATGTTCGGGCATCAGTATTTTCAGTATGCCCCCGGCGTGTTCCGTGTTCACACGAGAGAGGATTGTGCAGGCGCAGTACGCATGATTCTTGAAAAAAAGAAGACCCACACCGCACGCGAGATGAAACTCTTCGTCAAAGCGATCCAGGATTGCTCCTGTCCGTATGCCGGTTCTCCGGAGGATCCGCATATTTCTCTGACCAAAGATGAAAAGGCAGTTTTGATGGGGGAGGCGATTGCGGCAAGGTTGAAAAAAATATGGCCGTAAAAAGTATAGCTTTACGGTTAAGCAGAGATTTTTCCTGAAATTTCTTCATTGTTGAATACTGTACGAACAATATTTATTGATTCGTTTTCTTCACAAACCCCAAAAATTCCTCCAACTCCCCCCACATCCCGTACTTCTCCACTTCACGGCTGTGTCCGTAGAGATGGAAGAAGAGCAGATTGTTTTTTAGCCCGTACGCATACAGATATTTTGCGAGTGAAAGCCATGATGTCATTGCACGATGCGGCGTATCCAATGATCGCAGTCTGCGATAGCGCGAACGCAGCGGCCCCAGCGGATCGAGTACTTTCCACATCGGATGAAAGCGCATGCGCACGGGGAAAGGTGCGATTTGCAGAGTAATGGGTTTACAAAAAGGATCGCTTGAAGAAAATTGCAAATCTTCCGTTGTCCGTGCATCCGTAAAGCCTGCCTCTTGTACTAATTGCTCAACTGCATTGTTCGTCGCTCCATAGGGGTAGCAAAATGTTGTGCAGGGTTTTCCCGTTGTATTTTCCACCCACTGCCTGCTCTCCTGGATTTCTTTGAGTGCATCCTGCGCAGAAATTTGTGTCAGTTTGGGGTGGGTCATGCTGTGGGCACCGATGGTGTGGCGGTTGCTCAATGCTTTGATCTGATCATTGGAAAGCATTTTCGCCGTGTGTTGTGCAGCGGGACACACATAAAATGTGCCCTTCATTCCGTAATGATCAAGTAGATCCGCAATGCGCAGATCCAGAAGATAGCCGTCATCCCACGATGTCAGGAATTGCATCTATTCCATGGTAGCGGAATTCTCGCCCTTCCCCCTTACTACTTTCCCCGGAATACGGTTCAATGTTCTCTATGGGGAAGACGGCACTTATTACGGGCATAACGGGTCAGGATGGTTCGTATCTCGCCGAATTGCTTCTAAAAAAGGGATATGCAGTTCATGGTGTCGTACGCAGAGCTTCGACATTCAACCGCGGTCGCATCGATCATTTGTTTTCGGATGCATGGCATCCAGATGCCAAGATTTACTTGCACTATGGCGACCTCGGGGACAGCAACTCTCTCCTGCGTATTCTCAATGATGTGAGGCCGGATGAGATTTATAATCTCGCGGCCCAAAGCCACGTCGGCGTGAGTTTTGATATGCCGGAGTATACGGGGGACATTACAGCGCTGGGAACAACACGATTACTGGAGGCACTGCGCACCAGCAAGCTTCCGGCGAAGTTTTACCAGGCCAGCAGTTCTGAACTCTATGGAAAGACTACTGCGGAGAAGCAGACAGAAGACACGCCCTTTTATCCGCGCAGCCCATATGGATGCGCAAAGGCCTATGCGTATTACCTCACGCGGAACTATCGTGAAAGCTATGGTATGTTTGCGGTGAACGGCATCCTGTTCAATCATGAATCCCCCCGGCGGGGTGAAAACTTTGTCACACGGAAAATTACGATAAGTCTTGCCAAAATTCTCGCGGGAAAGCAGGAGTGTTTGTATCTGGGAAATCTTGAAGCAAAGCGTGACTGGGGGTACGCGCCGGAGTTTGTCGAAGGCATGTGGCTTATGCTGCAACAGTCGGAGCCCGAGGATTATGTGCTTGCAACAGGTCGCACAGCATCTGTTCGTGAGTTTCTGGAGCTTTGTATGAAGCATTTGAATATTCGTTACGAAAAGAAGGGGTCGGGCAAGGGTGAAGTGTATCTGGATACCAAAACAGGGAAGACGATTGTCGCGCTCGATCCGCTTTACCATCGGCCTGCGGAAGTGGATTTCCTTCTCGGAGACGCATCGAAGGCGAAGAAGATGCTTGGATGGGAGGCAAAGACCAGCTTGGAAGAACTTGCGAAGATCATGCTGGAAGCGGATTGCAAGGAGCTGGGAGTCACTTTGCCGTGAGGAGTGAGGAGGGCGAAGATAGTAATTTCTCATTTCTCCTGACTCGTTTCGCATTCATACTTCCCTCCGATGCGCCGAAGAACAGCAATCATCGGAGGTGTTACTGCATTGATTCTCCTTCAGCTTGTTGTTCTCGCAGGGTACGCGGTAATTTTACTACGCACGGAAATCGCCCGGGATCCGGATGCTACTCTTTCACGCCAGCTTTCGCCGTTTCTAGAGTTTGGTCGCAGTGCTGATCGTTTCCTCAGCCTTTTCCTTCAAGCTCCTCAGCCGAGCCGCACACTTCCGCAGATGGACATCACTGTTGCTGATGCCGATTGGGATCGATTGGAACAAAGTTTGCCTACGGGCGATACGTACGATACAAATGTCATCCCTTGGGTGCCGGGTACGCTTGCTGCAGAAGGTCGTACATGGAACATCCATCTACGTGTCTATGGCGAAAGTCCTGCGGACTGGTCCAGACCGAAACAGTCTTTGGAGATCCGCTTCCCGCAAAGCGATCCGTATCACAATATTCAGCAGGTTCATCTACTCCTTCCTGAGGCCCACAGATGGTTGAACGATCTCCTGCTAATGCATAGGAGCAGAGTGGTGGGATTGCTCCATCCGGATATCGATGTGGTTCAGGTACGTATCAACGGACGCGGTCCGATGGTGTATCTCTCGGAAGAGTTGTGGACTTCTGCAATGGCCCAGAGGCAGGGCAGGGGAGGTGCCTCCGTTTTGTATGGCGTATCACCTGATGCAGCCGACGCTCTTCCCGCAACAAATGATCCTGCGTACTGGCAGCAGGATGGTCCGGCAGAGATTCGTGCTCCTGCGAATGCGTTAGCTCTTCTTTTGGAACTTTCCCGCGCAGGAGCTGACAGTGATCCGGATTACCTGAGCAAGCTTGGACAGGTCATGGATATCGATCGCTTGGCGGCCTACATTGCTTTGCGCCTATCTATGGGTAATCCCTTGGCATCAGCCAGTGAATTACAACTTCTTTATCGTAGTGACACCGGACGCTTCGAACCCGTTGCTCGGCATACCGTGCTGAGTCAGCCCCGATCCATTCTTGCTCCTTCCGGCATTCCACTTATTGATGTTGCCTCGCGAGTACCTTCGATCCGCAGCAAAGCGCAGATGATCCTGTATGACATGCGTACGATCGCCGTGGATGAAGAGCAGTTCTTTTCCCAAATGCGCGAGGACATCGAAGCACCGTTTTTCACCGATGCCTGGAAACTGCCCAGTAATCGTATGGTGCGTCTGGCAATCACCGCTCAGGCTGATCTCGTGGAGTATGTTCGCGGAGAGATGCGCAGCCAGGTGGAGTCTGCAGAAGTGCTCATCGATCAGCGTGTCATTGCAGAGAGCACAGAGCTCCTTCTCGCCCTCGATATCAGTGCGCGCGGACCTGCCGCTGCAGAGGTACGTGGCATCCGGTTTCCTGCAAGATTCAGTGAATATCTCTCCAAAGGATTGATCCGTGTATTGCGTGACACAGGAGATGGGGTACTCGGGCCAAGTGATTTACCTGTCCCTACAACGATATTCGAAAGCACAATTGTTCCTGAAGTCGGAGAGGAGCGATTGCTCTGGCCGGGCAATCCCGCGATCACTTCCGAGGGGAATCTTCTGCGCCCGCCGCATCGCCGGCACAGATTCTTTCTCGTACGGGATTCTTCGGTGCCTGCACTTACCATTGATGCCCTACCCCTTCCCGTGCTCATCGCCAATGCCATTACGGGCGGCAGCGGCTCTATCCTTGGTGTCGCTCTTATCGATGAAACGGCATCATTCGGTTCACTTATTCCTCGCATGGATCGCAAAAAATTCCTCGCACGTTACCCTGCATTCAAGTCGCGGGGAAGCAGCGGGGCTACACTTGCGGGAAGTCCGGTCATCAGTGACATCATCCTCATACCTCCGGACATTGCGCTTACTGTTGATCCGGGGACACGTGTGCGGATGGGAAGTGGGGCGTCCATTGTGGCCTTTGGTCCGGTGACGATGATGGGAAGTGTGGAGGCGCCCATACGCATTGAGCCGGAACGGGTGGGTGGAGCATGGGGGACAATCGCCATTGTCGATGCTCCGGAACCGAGCGATCTCCGCTTTGTCACTATTGAAGGAGGAAGGGGTGCCACGGTCGGTACCCGCGTTCTTGCTGCCTCGCTTGTTTTCGCAGGCAGCCCGGGGAGCATTACTCAAGTGCAGATCAACGATGCTGAGGGGCCGGCGGCTATTGCTCTCTCCCGCGCTTTTGCAGATATACGTGACACGACGGTCACAGGCAGTCACCAAAGTGGCATCAGGATCGAGAGTGCACTTGCGGGTCGTCTGGAAGACATTACGGTTTCTGCGTCTTCAGGTGCCGCCATTGTTCTTCTGGGTTCCCCCGTCGTTCTTCGCAATGTCATCGTGGACGGAAGTGCATCGGCGTGCATTCACATTGCGGATCGTGCAGCGCCGCTCATTGAACAATCGCGATTGCAGAATTGCCGCATTGGCATTCAGGCAATGAATGGCGGGCACGTTGTCGCCAAGAATGTGACACTCGTAGGTAATGGTATCGGATTCTTTGCAGGTGGTGGTGTGCCGGCATTTGGAGCAGGATCTATCGTGGCCAATGACACGGTATTCATTGATAACAGTCAGAATATTCTGGAAGGGAGTGGAGGAGTGGTGGCGGTGGAGTGATTCCTCCATCCCTTCTCTCTGGTCTCCTCCATCCCCCGGCCCCTTCCTCCACGGGAGGAAGGGGAGCTCCGTTCAAGGAGAAACCGAATTGTTTCTGCTTTAAAAGTGTTCCCCCTCCTCTGTGGAGGAGGGGGTTAGGGGAGGAGGAATTTTGGAGAAGCTTTGGTAATACAGCCACCGCACCCGGGGACGGGTGCTGCTGGGGTGCAAATAAACAACTAACCAGCAGCACGTGTCCTCACGTGCGGTGCGGGTGTATTTCAACATTCTCCAGCGTGGCCACCTGTCCTGAGCAATGTCGAAGGGTTCCTGGCCGCGCGTTACTTCTTACAATGTCACATATTTCCTTCCCGCCATCACAATCACCGTTCCATCCAGAATCGATTTCAAATCATAGATCAATCCTCCATTCTTCGTCGCTCCGATCAATCCTTCTGTTCCTATGCTCAGATATTCCTTATGCGGGACCAAGAGGATAACGGCGTCGTATGGTCCTTGTTCCAAAGCTCCCGGCGTCCAACCATTGCGCTGTATGACTTCACCTGACATGTACGGATCATGAACTGAGACGGTATGACCGTGCGCCTTCAGTGCCTGAATAACATCTCCGGATTTACTATTTCTCGTATCAGGCACATCTTCTTTGAAGGTGGTGCCGAGAACGAGAATGGATTTACCCTTTCCCCCGAGTGCTGCATGTATCTGATCAGCGACGAACCGTGCGACCGCTTCGTTGACGGCGCGTCCTGCAGTGATCACGTGCGTATTCATTCCCAATGTCTTTGCCTTTTCCACTAGGTAGTACGGATCCACGCCGATGCAGTGTCCGCCGACGAGGCCCGGAGTAAACCGTAGAAAGTTCCATTTTGTGCATGCAGCATCCAGCACGTCTTTGCTGGCGATCCCGAGCTTGCCGCAGAACATCGCAATCTCATTGATGTAGGCGATATTCAGATCGCGCTGCGCGTTTTCGATAGCCTTTGCCATCTCTGCGACCTTGATGTTCGGTGCCTTATGTATGCCCGCCTCGATGACGGACCCATAGAGAGCGGAGAGCGTCTCGAGTACTTCCGGCGTTTGTCCGGATACTACTTTTACAATCGTTTCTAGTCGGTGCTTTTTGTCCCCCGGGTTGATCCGCTCGGGGCTGTACCCAAGGAAAAAATCTGTACCGCAGACCATGCCCGACGCTTTTTCCAAAATCGGGCCGCAAATCTCTTCCGTGGTGCCGGGCCATACGGTGGACTCGAAAACGACGATGGTACCTTTTTTCATATTCTCTCCGACGGTTTTTGATCCGGCACGGAGGATGCTGATATCCGGAGTGTTGGTCTCATCGACAGGTGTGGGCAATGCGACGATGACGATGTCGGCACTTTGAATGTCCTTGGGGTTTGCGCTGAACGTCATCGAAATTTCCTGCAACTCTTTGCTACTGAGTTCTTTGGTTCTGTCATGCCCCGCATTGAGCTCGCTGACGCGCCCTTCGTCGATGTCGTAGCCGATCGTCGTGTATCCCTTCTTCGCAAATCCATGAGCCAGCGGGAGGCCGACGTAACCCAATCCCACGATACAGACGGTCGGAAGCGATTGCATAGGGAGAGTGTACTGGACCGCAGGAAGAGA
The DNA here is from genome assembly GCA_943354555.1 of Candidatus Peribacteria bacterium. GTDB lineage: Bacteria > Patescibacteriota > Gracilibacteria > Peribacterales > Peribacteraceae > 2-12-FULL-55-11. The sequence goes on from CALRCM010000001.1 coordinate 48,416, forward strand.
AGAAAAGGCAGGAGCAGCAGAATCATTCCTGTTTTTTGCCTTTCCTATCTTTCCTGCCTACAGTTCCTCCATGCGTCATCTCGTCTTTGGTCGTGCCAAGAGCCCCCGTATTCAGTTCTTACGTTACTTCTTTGTGGGCGGCAGCGCCGCGGTGATGGATCTGGTGTTCTTCATAGTAATGGTGACGGTCTTTCATGTGCATTACGCCGTCGCAGCTTTCGTGGGCTATATGCTGGGGCTTGCCTGGAATCATTTCCTAAGCGTCATTTGGGTATTTCAGGCAAGCAAACACGCACGTTCCAAAGAGATTGCCATTGTCGTAGGGATCGCGATCGGGGGACTACTGTGGACGTGGCTGCTCCTGTATCTGATGATCGATGTCATGGGCATCCACGAAGTGGCGGCTAAGATGATTTCGCAGGTGATTGTGCTCGCATGGAACTTTGGGATGCGAAAGATGTATGTGTTTCATTAAAGACTCCTTTGTCATTCCAGCTATGTCACCCTGAGCTTGTCGAAGGGCGACATAGCGTGTCTATGCTTCGACAAGCTCAGCATGACACGCTGTTTAGTTTTGGATACGAGGCTTTTAGCTGAGACCTGAAAGCTATAAGCTCCCTCTGTCATGAGCAAAATCGCCATTATCGCCGGAGCGGGGCCCGCAGGCCTTACGGCAGCATATGATCTCCTGAAGCGCACGGATGTTCATCCGATTGTTCTGGAGTCCACACAGGCCATTGGGGGTATCGCGCAGACATTCAATTACAAAGGCAACCGCATCGACATCGGCGGGCACCGGTTCTTTTCCAAGAGCAAGCGCGTGATGGACTGGTGGTTCAATATTCTGCCGCATCAGGGCGCCCCTGCAGCAGATTCTATAGAGAAAGGCCATGAGATCGATTATGCGGCGGAGGTGATTGTGGAGTTCCTCTGTAAAGAGTGTGCTTCTGGTCATGAAGAATTACGGGTGACAAAACCGGCGCCGGATCCAGAAAAAGAAGACCAAGTGATGCTGCAGCGCCCGCGCCTTAGTCGTATTTATTTCCGCAGAAATTTCTTTCCGTATCCCATCGGCATCACGCTGACGGTTGCGCGGAGACTCGGCATAGTAAATACCTGTCTCATCGGTTTTAGTTACATCAAGGCCCATCTCTTCCCACTCAAAGACGAATCTTTTCTTGATGCCTTTTTCGTCAATCGCTTCGGCCGCAGGCTTTACGAAACTTTCTTCCGTGATTACACCGAGAAAGTCTGGGGAGTTCCTTGTGCCCAAATCCGTGCGGACTGGGGTGCGCAGCGCATCAAGGGATTATCGCTGAAGCGGGCGGTTTTTCATGCGGTGAAGGATCTTCTTACTTCCGATTTTGCCAAGGCACAGGTGGAGCGTGAGACCAGTCTCATTACGCGGTTCTTCTACCCAAAGTTTGGGCCCGGCCAGATGTGGGAGACGGTGACTGATCAAGTCCGTTCATGCGGAGGGGAAGTGCGGATGGGAAGACGGGTTGTAGGTGTGCGGTGGGAATCAGTTCCGGGTTCCGGGTTCCCAGTTCAAGACGTGCAGAACAAGGAACAAGAAACAAGGAACTCACAAATCACGTCCGTCACTATCGAAAACTCCGATACCGGTGAAACCGAGGAACTGCCGTGCGATTATTTCTTCTCCACCATGCCCGTGCGGCATCTGATCGGGATGATGCACCCGAAGCCGGATGACCGTGTGTGTGAAGTGGCGGAGGGATTAATTTACCGCGATTTTCTGACGGTAGGATTGCTCTTGAAAAAACTTCATGTCGAGGAGAAAGGCAAAAAAGCCGCCGCGGATGTTCCGGATAACTGGATCTACATCCAAGATGGCGGCGTGCATGTCGGACGCATCCAGATTTTCAATAACTGGAGTCCGTACATGGTTGCCGATCGCAAGAATTCCATTTGGATTGGACTCGAATACTTTGTAAATGAAGGCGACAAGATTTGGGTGATGCCGGATAAGGAGCTTATTGCACTAGGTATCGCCGAGATGGAGAAGATCGGCTTTGCGCGGAAAGCAGACATCCTCGATGCCTGTGTTTTGCGTATGCCGAAGGCCTATCCTGCGTACTTCGGCAGCTACAACCAGCTGGACGTTGTACGGGATTTTACGGTGCAGTTTTCCAATCTCTTTCTTATCGGACGCAACGGTATGCATCGCTACAACAATCAAGATCACAGCATGCTCACGGCGATGACGGCGGTGGATAACATTGTTGCCGGCATCACCGATCACCGGAATATCTGGGATGTGAACGTCGAGCCCACGTACCACGAGGAGAAGGAGCAGTCGGAGGTCGATGTGGAGGCGAGAAAGAGGGCTGTGTAGATTCACGGACAAACGAAGTCAAAGCTCTAGAATATTTTTTTACGGCATTTTCATACAGCTTAATCCTGCATCAGCATTGAATTTCCAGTATCCGCCCTTCCAGTCGGTGAAGTCATCACTGGAAATGCAGGAAAGCGAACTTGTGCCAGCCTGACAAGAATCAATCCCTTGGATTTTTTGCCAGAGAGGATAGGCGAGAATGCCATTCGTCGTTTGTGTTGTATCGACATTTCTGATGTCATATGCGCCAAACATGCCTTTCGTCATGTTTCCCAAAGGCATGAATGTCGCTCCGGGAATGGAAGGAGTGACACTGCTGATACCGATGAAGCTGATGAATGTTGTCCCGTCTTTTTTAACAGCTCCTCCATAGGCCTCTGCATTGGTGTTATACGAAGCCAAAGTGTTCCAACCATTTCCTGTCCACTGGGAAACGTATCCTGCCCCGCTCGAAGGCCACACAGGATTGTATGTCTGAACCAATGTGTCATGATCGGCAAAGTATGTACGTGAGGGAACGGTTCCTGGATTTGGGAAAACCGCCTTCGATGTCCATAAGCCATACGTAAATTCCCAAGATGTGGATGCTTCCCAGACAGATTTTCCGCTGAATGCATAGATTTTCCCGTTTTTCTTCGTAAAGGATGCAACACTCACAGGGAGCCTTCCGAGAAAGTGCCATGTTCCTTCCATGTTGGTGCCTTGCACTTGCTGCTTCCACGTATCACCACTGTGGGTTCCGAGATACAACGTCTGTGTTTCTTCATCCAAGTAGAGAGCCGTCTGCGTTGTAATATTTCTTGTATTTGTACTAAAGCCACTTGGATCAACGATATTCTCTTTTACTCCCGCCGATCTCCATGAAACGTTATTGAAGTACGATACTTGTGCATCATCGGCGAGGAAGAGCATGTTCGCCGTCGGATAAAAGAATGAAATGGATTGATAGTGTTGCGTTGCAGTAGGAGAAGGTAGCGTCATAGCCTTGAAACTGCCGATGCCGCAGAGAGATGAAACAACGGGTGAAGTGGTGCATACAGGCGTGCATCCGTCATTAACGAGCGTATTGCCGTCATCACACTGCTCACTGGTTTGGACCAGACTGTCACCGCAGCGAGCAAGGTTGCATGCATTGCTGCATGCATCCGTATTCACCTGATTGCCGTCATCACACTGCTCTGAACCGGGTTGAATAAAAGTGTCGCCACATTTGGCATTCTTACATGCGTTGGTGCACGAATCCGTATTGCTTGCATTGTTGTCATCGCACTCTTCAGTTCCCTCCCTGATGCCATTTCTACACACAGGAAGTTTGCACATGCTGCTGCAGCCATCAGCATAGTCCTGATTTCCGTCGTCGCATTGCTCGCCATTTTGGACAATGCCGTCTCCGCAGACTTTCGGAGCAAATGTACATGCTGCCGTGCAGAAAGCCGTTGCACCAGCGTCGTCGCACTGCTCCCCGGCATTGACCGTTCCATTACCGCAGTTACGGACGCATGCACTCGGAGCACCGGAGCACGTATATCCTTCTGCGATAATGCATGATACGCAGCCATCATTTGCATTCGCATTACCATCATCACAGCCTTCGCCAGGATTTAAGACGCCGTTGCCGCAGATACGGACACACGTACTCGGGGCACCCGAGCAGGTATGGGTACCTTCAATGTTGCAGGTCAAATTGCAACCGTCACCGGCAGTCCTGTTACGGTCATCACACGCCTCACCCGTATTGATCACGCCGTTGCCGCATGTCGGGAGACAGACACTGGGCGATGTACCCGAACACGTATAATCAGGTTCGATTGCACAAGACGCATTGCAGCCGTCACCGGCAGTCCGGTTCCCATCATCGCATACTTCCGTTCCTTGCATTACGCCATCTCCACAGGCTGGCAACTTGCAGGCATTGGTACAGCTGTCGGTATTGATGGCATTGTTATCATCGCATTCCTCGCCGCGTTCGACGACACCGTTTCTGCAGACGGAAAGGACGAGCTTCTTACAGCTCGGCGAAATTCTGCTTGTTGTGTCTACAGGGGCAGAGAGTAGGAGTGAGCCGTCGTTTACCGTATAGGCCGGATCATTATTGCTTTGACGCGTTGCAAAGAGCGTATCTATTCCTCCGAAGTGCACAATGCTTCCAATGCCATTGGATGCAAAGAGTTCGTTATCTGCAGAGACAAAGGATGGAAGACTCCCTGGACGAAAATAGACTGCAGTCAGGAAACTATTCGGCGTTTCGGCATTCATGCGATAGACCATAAAATTCGTCACAAAGCGCGGAAGTCCGACAACGAAAGCCTGTCCACTCGCTTCCATTGCCTGAAAGGTAGTCTCCGGCATTGCAGCACCCACTGATTGCCAGCTGGTCCCATTCCATGTGCTCACGCCGGTTGTGGGCGGGACGTCGATGATTGCATAGAGCGTATTGCCTCCCCATACAGCAGCTTTCAACTGCAGGAGACCCTGGGTGTTTGCAGCGATGGCAATATTTTGGCCGAGATGACTCCACGTATGATCGTTGTTGTAGCGATAGACGTTCCCATAATTCCGTACGGCGGCGTAGAGAACTCCATTGTGTTCGAGAAGATTAACGATGTTCGGAGCATTCGGGTTTACCACATTGGTGGAAACAAACGGAGTGCCAAGTCCTTCCCACTGTCCATTTGCATTGCGCCTGTAGACCATGGAATCTGCGGCAGTAACTGATCCTCCATAAGGTGCAGCAATCACTGCATAGAGTGTCCCATGGAGACTCTTCAAGGTGATACCGGATGATGGAATGCGCACTTCCGTTACCCATGAAACTCTATCTCCGTTTCGCATCAGTCTGCGGATCGTATTGTCTGTTGCCATATACGCAGCATTATTAAAGGAGGCAATCGAGGTCGATGTTCCCATTAATTTTTTGAAGGTTCCCAGTGCCACAGGATTCACACTATCGGTACATTTCTCAGAAAGTGATACCGGCAACGTGCAGCTCCCCGGGGCACACCAGTTGGGATCCACTTTGCATTCCGAGGTGCATGCATCTTCATTGAGGAGATTGCCGTCATCACACTCTTCGGTTCCTTGCATAAAGCCGTCCCCGCAGGCAGGCAGTCTGCAGGCGTTGGTACAGCCGTCTGTGTTGCTCTCATTGGTGTCATCGCATGTCTCGCCAAATTCAACGGTACCGTTTCCACAGAAGGGAATAGCCAACTTCTTGCAAACAACCTGGGCGGACTTGAATTCCGTCTGGAATGTCAGAGAGGTCGAGAGCATCAGTGGTCCTTCATCCAGTGATCGTGGATTTGAAACGCCCCATAGGCCCGTATCTTGCCAAATTTTGGCCCTGAGATTGTACTGAAGGAGACTCGTGCCTTTGATAAAGGCAAAGGGTTTGTCTCCGATACTGAACAACTGAGGTGGCAACACCAAGGGGTTTGAAGTGGATAAAGCTGTGGTAGGAGTGGTTTCCACACGGGTGTCCACAAGAGGCACATCCGCACCGGGCTGATAACGATAGACGCCCAAAGGTTCGGTTGCGCTGTTACTTGCATCATGTTTCCCGAGAATGAGGAGTGCATTTCCCGCACCGACAACACCGGAGATGCGTCGCAGAGTGGAGGCTCCCGTGTCGGGAACCCAGTTCGATCCCTCAAGTCGATGCATGGTACTTATCGTCGCTGTTCCATCACTAGCAGACCCGATCACATAGAGACGTTCATTGGTGCTTGCCAGAAGTACTGGATTGCTCAGGACAGATCCGATAGCAGCCCAACTACGACCTCCGTTGTATTGATACACTCGTCCATTGTGCACGGCATACAAGGAGCTCTGGAATTCAAGAATGCTATTGATCACGGGGGGTGCCGAAGTCTGCCATGGCGTTCCAAGATCCTCCCATGTGCCTCCTCCCGTGCGCCGGAGAATGTGTCCTGCAGATCCGGGCTCCGATACTTCTCCGGAGCGGCCCCTTCTTATGGCATAGAGTTTTCCTCCTGTTTTGATGAGAACTGCTCCGGGACTTGCAAACGTACTTGCCCCATCTATAGGTGATAATCGTGCTTCCAAAACCCATACTGGTGTTTGGTTCACTTTGGTATATCGATACACTGTAGGGATCAAAATCCCCGAACTTTGTGTTACGCCGACAATTCCATACGCTTCATCTCGATGCGAAGCGACGACAACCCCTGTGAGGCGGGAATCTCGCGTAATAGCACCAAGTGATAAGTGAGATTGCGTGCTATTGCACGCCTGAGTAAGTGGCAATGCAGGGGGAAGGATACAAATGCTCGGTGAACCGGAGCAGGAATACCCTGTCTCGATACTGCAGGTAAGGCTGCATCCATCTCCTGCTGTGCGGTTATTGTCGTCGCAGGATTCTCCTGCCTGAATCGTGCCGTTGCCACAGATCAATGAGCATGTACTTCTTGGCGTGCCGGCACAGCTATAACCGGATTCTATGGTACACAGCGCCGAGCATCCGTCCCCTGCAGCGATATTCTGGTCATCACACTGCTCGCTTTCCTGCTTAACACCATTTCCGCAGTTTCTGGTGCATGTGCTGCGCTCTGTTCCCGTACAGCTGTAGCCCGCCTCCACCACGCACAGCGCCGAGCATCCGTCTCCGGATGCAATATTGTTATCATCACATTGTTCATTGGACTGCTTCACACCATTTCCACATGGTGAGGGTATGACGCAGATACTTGGAGATCCTTCGCAGCGGTATCCTATTTCCACTTGGCATAGAGCATTGCACCCGTCGTTGGGAAAGCGGCTTCCATCGTCACACCCTTCTCCAACAGTAACCTGACCATTGCCGCAGAGCAGCGAACAAACGCTCGGCGTACCCAAGCACTGGAATCCCGTATCGACCGTGCATGTGCTGCAGCCGTCTCCGGAAGTGGAGTTGCCATCATCACAGGATTCACCGGTGTTGATGACGCCATTGCCGCAGAAAAGCGCGCAAACACTCGGTATGCCAGTGCAGAAATATCCTGAATCTGTGGTACACAGCGCACTGCATCCATCTCCAGCATCACGATCACCGTCATCACATGCTTCGCCGAGCTGAATGGAGCCATTGCCGCAATTCAGGGTGCAGACACTCAGTGGTTCCCCTGTACAACTGTAGCCGGTTTCCACCGTGCACAATGCTGAGCATCCGTCGCCCGTTACAGTACTCCCATCATCACATGCCTCGTCCCGTTCCTTGGTTCCATTGCCACATACGGAGGGCGTTATGCATTCCTGCAGTTGTGTATAGAGAACGGTTCCGGTCGGCGTCGCAAGAACAAAATCCGGACGGCCATCACCGGTCATGTCGGCTAGAGCAAGATCCAAAACCCCGTTCTCCTGCACCATATGCTTGATCCAAGCCCCGTTATTCTGCTCCAGCCAATAGGCCGAGCCCTGTGCCATCGCATATGCCCGTACCGCAAGGTCGGTATCGCCGTCGCCGTCGATATCCCCAAGCGCAAATACAGGCTTGATCCATGCAACATCGGCAATGAATGACCACGTGCCGTTTGCCGGATTCCACCACATGGCCTTTGAGTAACCACCAGTGGACTGTTTATAAATGAGTGCAACAATATCCTTCACTCCATCACTGTTCACATCACCAACTTCCAATGCCGAGGCCACCTCGTCTATCTGGAGAGTGGTCACAATATTCGTGGCATCATCAATGATAAAATGTCTGACGCCGATAACGTGCTTGCCGCTTGCAAGTGTTGAGCGACTCACGGATTGGTATTGCCAGAGTGCACGGAGACCAAATCCGTCATCGAAGGAAAGTATTCTGCGTAGGGAGTTCTCATTTCCCAGAATGGAAATGTATTCCAGAGGCTGGTAGGCCGTCGTCGGTGTCATGCCGCGGTAGATGGATCCTAAAAACCCGTTGGGTTTCGTGAGGACAAACCGTTCGCCGGCACGCGAGGAACGACGCAACCACGAAAGATTCTGTGCACTTACTCCAGAGGTGCCCATGCTGATGATGTAGTGGTTATTCTCATGGTAGCCCGGCAGGGGATTGGAGAGATTGGGATAGATGGATCGTTGCATAAGAGCGACAAGCTGCGTATGCGTTGCTCCGCTCGGGTCGAAGGCTTCGATGTACCCGCGATCATTTCTGTCTCCACTGGTAAACGCGCTTGACCACGCGAGCGAGAATCCACTGTCGGTCTTTTTGAAAATTTTCACAGTGGTTCCGTCGCGGACGGCTACGTCTATAGTTCCGCTTCCATCAAAGTCTCCAGTCACCACTTGCTCACCTTTTGCGGTATCGATAACGGATTGTGTAAATGTAAGAGAGGCGTTTGCGGGTGCCGCGCAGGATAGTTTTTGCGGTTTCGTGCAGTCTGCAGGGCACCAGCCAATGGTATTGCTCGTATTCCCGTCATCGCAGGTTTCCCCCGGTTCCTTTCGGCTGTTGCCGCAGACAATCGGCGTACATGTACTGGGGCTTCCTGAGCAGGTGAAGCCAGATTCTATCGTGCAGGTGGCACTGCAACCGTTGCCTGCATTGACATTGCCGTCATCACATTCTTCTCCAGTTTCCGTAAGGCCGTTGCCACATACGATCGGTGTACAGGTGCTCGGGGTTCCAAGGCATGTGAAGCCAGATTCTACAGCGCATAGCGAACTACATCCGTCTCCTGAATTCAGATTTTGGTCATCGCATTGCTCGTTGCCTGCGATCACTCCATTACTACATAGGCGCGTGCAAATACTGCGCGTCTCACCCGCACAGCTGAATCCCAACTCATACCAACAGCTTGAGCTGCAGCCGTCACCCCCTGCAATATTTCCGTCGTCGCACTGTTCCTGTCCTTCTTTGACACCGTCTCCACAGGCAATCAGATGACAATTGTTGGTGCAGCCATCCAGATTATTGGTGTTGCCATCATCACAGGTTTCATTCGGTCCTATGGCGCTGTCACCACACACCGCGTTTTTACATATGTTCGTGCATGCATCGGTATTGGTCTGATTTCCGTCGTCACATTCCTCTCCCGGATGTACGGTACCGTCCCCGCATGCTGGGAAAAAGGCCGGGAGTTCCGCAAAAGAGACTGTGCGGTCCGTAAAGATCCACACGCGATTGAGGAACGTGACTGCTTTCTTGGCATATTGCGGCAGTGTACTGCAAGTCGGAGTAGAGGTCTTGGCCCAGCGAATACCGTTGTCCGAAGAAAGGACGACCTTATCGCAGCTGGGGTTCCGGTTAGGTACGGATGTGTTTCCAAGCGCGAGAATATAGTTGCCGTTGATCATCAGGTTGGCGGCATTCGCCACGCTTAGCTGGACATTGGTGGACAGCGGTGAGGGCAAAATGCTTTCCCTAGTCCACGGCGCTACTCCCGTTGGCGAACTCATGATGTTGCGGCCGTTAAGCGCGAGGACGCGGTTTCCGAGGACTACTACACTTCCTCCAAAGCCGGTTCCGGCTGCTTGCCACGATCCTGTAGCGTTGCTCAGCACCTTTACACTGGTCAGTCCCAAAAATAATTTCCCATTGAACACATAGAGCGGTGTGTTGTAGGTGCGGATGCCCACGGGCAGCTGGGGGCCGGGCAACCACGTTCTGCCGTCACTTGAGTGGTACGTTGCTCGCGAAGCCGCACAAAGGCGTCCAAACATATTGCAGCGCATTCCTCCAACGACCCACAACTCTCCATTCCATTCGATCGCGGAGGCCGCGTAGATCCTTTCAGGGAGATTACTTTCCAGGTCCCAGGTGTAGCCGTCCGTCGTCGAATAGGCTTGGCTTGTTCCCAATCTGGAATTCAAATCTCTTCCGCCGATGATCCACAGTTTTCCCAAAGCAGAGACGAACGCATTGTCACCGACGCGGTACCCCAAGCCTCCACCCGAACGCCACGTTAATTCCCTCACGCCACTCGGTTTGTTTTCTGTAAGACACGCGTTAGAGCATCCATCTCCATTGAGTTGGTTTCCATCTTCACATTCTTCATACCGTGAAAGATTTCCGTCGCCACACACAAATCCATCATTGACTTGTCCGATAGTGGATCCCCATTGCGAAGAGAAAACCCCAACTGCAGCCAGTGTCCCAAGAGTGACAGAAAGAAACTGAACTCTGCGAGTATGTGTGTTCTTCATAGGACCGGAGAGAAATGGATGTGGATGTTTCCGTTTTTTGGAGAATACGGAGAATTCGCCGTATCGTTATATTTTTGCAGAAAAACACGATTTCTGCAATGTTAAGATTATACGACTATCCTACGCTTTATGTATTGGTCTTATACCACTCCACTGATTTCCTCACTCCCTCCGCAAACGGGATTTTAGGATCAAACCCGAAGGCCTTCTTTGCCTTGGAGATATCCGCCACATAGCGGATAACTTCTCCCGTCCGCGATTCGCCGAGTTCGATCTTCGATTGCGATCCTGTGAGTTCGATGATCATCTCCGCAAGTTTGAGGATGGTATTGCCCTCCCCAAACGCGAGGTTGTAGGTGTCATTTTTTACTGCGTCGAATTTCTCCAAAGCTCTGATGACGCCGTCGACCGCGTCATTGATATAGGTGAAGTCGAGGCACTTGGCTTTGCCGAAGATTTTCAGTGTTTCATTCTTGCGCGCCTGGCGAATGAAAAGGGGGACCACGCGGACGGAGTCGTCATAAGCGCCGTATACATTGGAGAAGCGGATGATCACATGATCAATCCCATAGCAGCGTGAATAGGCATGCACGAGTGCTTCGCCGCCAACTTTACTGGCAGTGTAGGGACTCTCGCAGTTCTCCACGCGCACGAGATCCTCCGTAAGATGATCAGCCTGAATATTGCCGTAGCCTTCGCGGGATCCGGCAAAGAAAAACTTCTTTGTGTCATTCATTCTTGCAAGTTCCAGTGTATTAAAAAGCGTAATGAAGTTATCCAGTGCGCGGGGAGGGTCTTCGACGAGCTCATAGACGCGGGCATTGGCGCCAAGGTGGATGATGACATCGGCTTTGAGTTTTTCGCTTTGGGCAAGCAGAGCTTCCCGGTCGCGTAGATCAAGGATCGTCGTGATCTTTTGCACGGCCGGTTGCCATTTATTGGGTACCCAGTCGACGCCGATTACGTCGTATCCTTTCTCCAGAAGGGTTTCGCAGAGGCGTGTGCCGATGGTGCCGGAGGAACCAGTGACGAGGATGCGCATCGGGTGCAGTGTAGCGGGAATCTCTGAAGAATTATGAATTAAGAATTAGGAATGTCTTCTTAATTCATAATTCTTAATTCATACTTCCTTTTAGATGCTTTCCCTCATCCTTCCTACCTACAACGAAGCCGAGAACATCCCTGATCTTCTCCCGAAGATTCGCAGTGTCCTCAAAGGCATCCCCCATGAAGTCATCATCGTCGATGATGATTCTCCGGATGGTACGTGGAGGATCGCACAGCAGATTGCTCACGATCTTGGTGATGTGCATGTTATCCGTCGCATAGGTCGCCGTGGCCTTTCTTCGGCAGTCATCGAGGGATTCCTCTCCGCAAAAGGTGATGTCCTCGCAGTGATGGATGCTGATGGACAGCACGATGTGGCATTACTCACTACATTGCATGCTGCGGTAGCGGAACATGGCGGCATTGCTATTGGTTCGCGCTATGTCTCTGGGGGGAGTGTGGGGGAGTGGGACGAGCGACGGTACATGCTCAGCCGCATCGCAACGCGGATGGCGCTTGCTCTTTGTGCAGTGAAAGCAAAAGATCCTATGAGTGGTTTTTTTGCGGTAGATCGGACTTCTTTTGAAGAAGTTCTGCCGCGTCTGAATCCCAAAGGATTCAAGATTCTCCTCGATCTGCTTGTGCACATGCCGAAAACAACACCGGTGACAGAATCTCCATTCATCTTTGCTACGAGGCGTCATGGCGAGAGCAAACTTTCCCGCAGAGTGCAGTTGGAATTTCTGGAATACCTCTACGATGTGAGTTTTGGGAATTGGATTCCCCTCACATTTGTGAAGTATTGCATCGTCGGTGGGTTTGGCGTTGGCGTACATCTGACGTCGTATAAGCTTCTTTCCATATTCTTTGCGCATGGGCTTCCGCTCACAGAAACGGGGTTTTCGCTTGCTCTTCTAGGAGCGATTGAAACCGCTATCATCTTCAATTTTTGGCTGAATAATCTCTGGACCTTTGCCCATGCAAAACTGCAGGGGATGGGCATGGTGAAGGGGTTTCTCAAGTACAATCTTGCGTGCGGTTTTGGGGCTCTGGCAAATTATGCGGTCAGCACGTATCTGTATTCCTATGGGCTCGGAGAGATCACGAGCGTGATCGTGGGAGCATGTGCGGGCATCGTATGGAACTACACCATGAGTAGAGCATTCGCATGGAAAAATGCATAAGCTGAATAATCAATTATGGGCTGTGTTCTGGACGATGTGCATCGTCATTGCGGTGGTGATCGCCACCCGTCTTTGGGCAATGAGATTGCTCGCTGATGCGGTCACTCGTGAGCATGTGCAGGCGACGCTGGAAACCGTTGCAAAGCGCGAGGGGTGGTTTGTATCCGATATCAGTATTCGACACGTGCAGACGGATAGTGTCATTGTTCAGTACCGGCAGCATGTACGCGGCAGAGATCCGAAGAGTTGTTACCGCATACCCTTGCAAACTCTCGAGCTTCTCCCCTGCACAAACTGATGCTCCTACGTGTCCTCATTTTCGGCCTTCTTGAAGGATTTGCCGTTCTGCTTGCAGAGCTTCATAGATATCTCGGTGTGCATACCGATGAGGCGAAGTATCTGATAAATATTCCCTATCCCCATCCGCCGCTTGTGCGATGGATTTTGGAGACCACCGACGGATGGCAGCATCAGGAGATGTTCTGGCGCATCGTCTTTGCTTCACTTCTTACACAGGGGACGTGGCTGGTGTGGGATATGGCGAGGAAACTTCATAAGGATCAGCGTGTGACGCTCTGCGGTCTATGGATTTTCTCCGGAGCAATGCTTTTACAAGCCGGCACGCTCTTCATGCCAACGATTACGGCAGTGCAGACACTCTTTCTCTGTTGGATGCTGACGCGCAAAGAATTACTGAAGCAATGGAGTGCGCTCATTGCGCTTCTCTGGCTGGAGATGCTCTTTACTGCGTATCAGGGAATTCTTTTTGCACCGCTGATCTATGTGGCTCTGCTGAGGTCGGGAATTACTCCTTGGAAACGCTGGAGCACATTCCTACTGCCAATCGCATTGCTGGTGCTCTATACACCCACCAATCCTCTGACGATCGTGGCAACAGGATCTGTGAGCGGCATGAGTGCAGGATTACCCATTGAAGAATCTGTTACGCGTGTACTCAAGCTCTGGGTGATCGGCGGAAGCATCGCTCTCAGCATCCTCGGTTTGTATGGCATGGTGCGTAGTCGTGATTACGCACTTGTGCTTACGCTTATGCTCGTCACGGCGTATATCTTTGTGGGGTTTAGGAGTTACTACGCCATTCTCTTCACGCCCTTACTTATTGCAGGACTTCTGAGCGCGCCGAAGCTTTTAAAGTCCTCCGCATTTCTTCTTGCTCTCCAGATCGTCGCTGGCATTGCCATCTTTCTGTATGTGCCGTTTACGGAGATGTCGAGTGCGAGATCTATTGGGCGTGTTCTCTTGGAGGCGGGCGTTCATGGAGAAATTCTTATCGAAGGTAGCTTTGGCCACGAGTGGCAGTACCTGATGCCGGGACCGGTGCGGCGCTACCGGCCGGAATTTATAAAAGATGCTTCGGCGATTGTGTGTTTGGATCGGTGCAGCGGGATTGATGTAAACGTATGGCAACAGCTACGGAATGTTTCGGAGGAGGTGTGGGTGAAAAAATGAATAACTGCCCCCTCTCGCGAGATTGATTTGTGAAGCGGTAGTTCGCTCCCATTTTCGGATAGCAGAGTTCCCCCTCCCGACGGGAGGGGGTTAGGGGGCGGGGTCTGTGTGATTTTCAACAAATGCCATCACCCCCTCTCCCTCTCCCTCTCCCGCCGGGAGAGGGGACGACGCTGCACGAGTATTACTCCTCCAGTGCTGCTTTCAAATCAAACGTATCTCCGATCCTTCCTCGTTCCTGATCAAGCATTGCCTGGTAATAGGGAGGGACATATCCCAAAGGTCTTTCCACGCGTTCTGTGCGTAATCCATCCGGATTGCAGCGTGCATCATCGACACCGCTCCATTTGGGAGGTTGATAACCATCAAGATATTCTGAGTGATGCGTCATATATGTAGAGTAATGTTAGATCTGATAATATTCCCTGTACCACTCCACCCTTCGACTTCGCTCAGGGTGACACCCTGCTTTTCTTCCTTACAATTAGATACCATAATATTCGCGGTACCAAGTCACAAACTTCGGTACCCCCTCGGATATTCTCGTCTTGGGGTCGTATCCGAGTGCTTTGCGTGCTTTGGTAATATCCGCTGATGTCGCTACGACATCGCCGGCCTGCATCGGGAGGAATTCTTTCTTCCCTTCTTTTCCGCATGCCTTCTCGATGGCACCGATATAATCCATCAATTCCTCCGTTTTTCCTCCACCGAGGTTGTAGATCTCATATGGGTCGTTGCGGTCCAGTGTGGCGATGACTCCGGAGACAATGTCGTCGATGTAGGTGAAATCGCGCTGCATTTTCCCATGGCCGAAGACCGGAAGCGTCTCTCCTTTGAGAACTTTGTCGGTAAAGAGGAAGAGCGCCATATCGGGGCGGCCCCACGGGCCGTACACTGTGAAGAAGCGCAGTCCTGTACACGAAATGCCGTACATCTTGTGGTACAGGTACGCTTGCAGCTCATTCGCTTTCTTCGTAAATCCGTAGATCGAAATTGGGGTATCTGTCCGGTGCGCTTCGGAAAAGGGATGCTCCTTGTTGTCCCCGTACACAGCACTTGTCGAAGCGTAGATCATGCCGCCTACTTTCTTTTTGCGGCCCTCTTCAATGACCATGTTGAATCCGTTGATGTTATCCCTGAGAAAGATCTCCGGATGGTCGATGCTATGACGGACGCCGGCTTGTGCGGCGAGGTGGCAGACGCGGGTGATGGGTTCCTGGTTCCTGGTTCCTGGTAGCGTCAGGAGTGAAAAGGCTTTATCGAGGTCTTTCTGGTTGGTGATGTCTCCGCGGACGAGCGTGAAGCCTTTGCGCTTCTCCAGAAGTGCATTGCGGGCAACTTTCAGTGTCGAGTCGTAGTACTCGTTGAAGTTATCGATTCCGATCACTTCATCACCGCGATCCAGAAGCCTGGAAGCGACGGAGAATCCGATGAAGCCGGCAGAACCAGTGACGAGAACGCGCATTTGCTCTTAGCTTATAGCTTTCAGCTGACAGCTTCTAGGCAAACAACGGAGAACTTTTACTTCACCCCGATTCCCCAATAGTTCAGTCCAGCTTCACGTGCTTCCGAGGGTTCGTAGACGTTGCGACCGTCGAAGAGATCTTTTCCACGCATGGCTTCCTTGAGTTTCTTTAGATCTACTCCGCGGAAGAGATCCCACTCTGTCATAAGGATCACGGCATCTGCTTCCTTAGCTGCTTCCATATGAGAAGGGGCGTATGTCACGCGTTTCTTAAGAATCAGCTTCGCTTTCTCGAGTGACACCGGATCGTAGACGGTGACTTTGTGACCTGCGCGTGTGAGCATAGGAATGAGATCGAGACTCGGAGCATCGCGGAGATCATCTGTCTTGGGTTTAAAAGAAAGTCCCCAAATTGCGACATGCGCATTGAGTGGAAGCGCTGCGAGGACCTTTTTGAAGAAGCGCTGTCGCTGGCGGTTGTTCATGTCGTGCGTTGCCTTTACGAGCGGGAGCGGCACGCCGGTTTCCTTCGAGAGGGCAATAAGCGCCTTTACGTCTTTGGGAAAACAACTTCCTCCGTAGCCGATTCCGGCATGCAGGAATCGCGGTCCGATGCGGTCATCGAGGCCCATGCCTGCAGCAATCTCGCGCACGGATCCTCCGGTGGTTTCACAGAGTTCCGAAATCATATTAATGAAGGAGATTTTTGCCGCCAAAAAAGCGTTGCTTGCGTACTTCACGATCTCTGCGGATTCGCGGCTCATGACAAGGAGTGGTTTCCCTACTCGCGTAAGAGGCTGGTAGAGCTCTTCCATCACCTGCTTGGCATGCGCATCACCATTGATGCCGACAATAATGCGATCGGGTTGCATGGTGTCGTGGACGGCGCATCCTTCGCGCAAAAACTCCGGATTGCTGATGACGGGAATCTTGTAGGGAACTTCTCTACGTTTGAGGATGGCGTTGATGGAATCCTCGCACTTGCGGCCTGTACCGACGGGAATTGTTGATTTATTGACGAAGATAAGGTCGCCGACTGCATGCTCCGCGACGGATTCCGAGACAGTGAATACTGCGCGCAAATCTGCAGAAAAATCTGCATTTGGCGGAGTGGCTACTGCGGAGAAGACGACCTGAGTGCCGGTCATTGCTTCGGAAAGCTCTGTCGTAAAAGACAGTCTGCCGCTCGCGAGATTGCGCTGAATGAGTTCTTCCAGCTCCGGCTCGTAGATCGGCGATTTGCCGGCCTTGAGCATGCGCACCTTCGCTTCGTCTATATCCACTCCTACTACTTCATGTCCCAGTTCCGCAAAGCACGCAGAGGAGACGAGGCCGACGTAACCGGTTCCCACAATAGCTATTTTCATTATGGAGAGTGTACTTCTTCATAGGCATCAATTAAAGAGATAAGGCGTGCGTATTTCTATCTTGTTTTGGGGCATACTGTATGTACATGTCCCGCATCCTCATTACCGGCTCCATCGCCTATGACCTTCTCCTCTCCTATGAAGGCTCGTTTGCAGATGCCTTAAAAGGAAAGGATGTCGACCGGCTCTCCGTGAGCTTCTTTGCGCCGCACCTCAAGCGTCATCATGGAGGAACAGGATCCAATATTGCATGGAACTTGCGTCTCCTCGGCGGAGAGCCATTGCTCGTGGGGACAGTTGGCACCGACGGAGGCAGTTACTGGGCACTTTTGGAAGAGAGAGGGATTGATACCTCGCATGTCGAGCAAAGGAAGGACAGCATCACTGCGACCGCAATCATCGGTACGGATAATGGTGAACGGCAGATCGCATTCTTTCATCCCGGTGCGGATGCACTTGGGCATTGGCCTGCCGCAACACTCTGCGACGACCGTGACGATATAGCGTGGGCGATTGTCGGTGCGCGCAATCCTGTGCTGATGCTGGAGGCAGCGCGATGGTGCGGCGCAGTGGGGTTACCTCTTCTCTTTGATCCTGCACAGCAGATTGTTGCACTGGGTGCGGACGAACTACGGTCTGCGATTGGAGCGAGCAGAGCAGTCATTTGTAATGAATATGAATGGAGCGTGCTTTCCGAAAGAACCGGAATGCAGGAACGCGATATATTGAAAACAGCAGAATTCCTGATTGTCACACTCGGCGATAAAGGCGTTGCATTGCATACGAAGAAAGAAATGGAAGGAATTCCTGCATGCACTGCGGATCAGGTCGTGAATCCCACAGGAGCAGGCGACGCATTCCGTGCAGGATTGCTTTTTGGATTGGAAAAGAAATGGAGTCTTACGGATTGTTGCAGGCTTGGAGCTGCAATGGGATCCAAAGTGGTAGAGATCGAGGGAACGCAATTGGATGCTTTGGATTTGGAAGAAGTATGGGAAAGGGCGAAAGTGACGTATGGAGAAAAATTGCCAGTGGCATAAATGCACCGAATCCCAAACATCAAAAAAATTCCAAATACACAATGATCAATGATCCTTTGAACCATGATTCTTGGATTCTTATTTGGGATTTGGGATTCGGTGCATTACGATCTCCGCATGTCCCACGTCAAAGACCCTTCACTCGCGGCCCAAGGCAAACTCAATCTCGAAATCGCCGAGAAGCGTATGGGGGCTCTTATGCAGTTACGCGCACGTTTTGCCAAGGAGCAGCCGTTTGCAGGTCTTACGATCGGGATGGCGCTTCATGTCACAAAGGAAACAGGTATTCTAGTGCGTACGTTACGGGATGGTGGAGCGAAGGTAGCTATCACAGGGTGTAATCCTTTAAGCACGCAAGATGACGTCGCAGCGGCACTCGCAGAAGAGAAAGATGTCCTCGTTTGGGCCTATAAAGGAGAGAGCACGGAGGACTATTACAAGTTTCTGACAGCAGTCATCGAAACCGAGCCGGATATCACCATCGATGATGGTTGTGATCTGGTGACAGAGATCCACACGAAGCATCCCCACCTTCTCCAGAAGCTTCTCGGAGGTTGCGAAGAGACGACAACAGGCATCATCCGCCTCCATAGTATGGTGCGTGACGGTGCACTGAAGATTCCGATGATTGCTGTGAACGACAACAAAACGAAGCACCTCTTCGACAACTACTACGGTACGGGCCAGTCCACCTTCGACGGCATTCTCCGTTCGACCAATCTGCTTATTGCCGGAAAGACCGTTGTTGTTGTTGGTTACGGAAGCTGCGGCAAGGGCATTGCGATGCGGGCCAAGGGCATGGGGGCGCAAGTCATCGTCACGGAAGTCGATCCATTCTGCGCTTTGCAGGCTGCTATGGACGGTCACAGAGTGCTCCCTATGAGTGAGGCTGCTTCGATTGGAGATCTTTTCGTTACGGTCACAGGCAACGTCCATGTGCTGCGCGCGGAGCACTTCGACTGTATGAAAGATGGCACGGTGATCGCCAACTCCGGACACTTCGATTGCGAGATCGATCTCAAAGCACTCGAAAAAATTGCCCGCCGTAAGAGGCGCGTGCGCCATTACCTCGATGAATACATGCTCAAAGACGGGCGAGTTGTCTACGTAGCGGGAGAGGGGAGGCTCGTGAACCTAGCGTCCGCCGAGGGGCATCCGAGCGAAGTGATGAGTATGAGCTTCATGGGGCAGGCACTTGCCTGCGAATACCTTGTGAAAAACCGCGGCAAGCTGAATGCGGAGGTCATCACGCTTCCGCAGGAGATCGACCAGCAGATTTCTGCGATGCAGCTCGAGGTGATGGGTATGAAGATTGATACGCTGACTGCTGAGCAGGTGGAATATTTGAAGAGTTGGAAGGAGGGGACATAGGAATTGAGAATGGAAAATTGAGAATTGAGAATGAAGCGAGGTTTAGTGCTGCATTTACCTTGCCCTTGCCATTCCTCGCTCCTACACTTCCGCGCCATGACGCGCCTAGATGATCTTCGGCAATTGGAAGCGGAGCTCTCCGCAGTACGCCCAAGCAGGTGTGGTTGTGTCCATGAGCTTATTTCTTTTGCATCGGGAAAGGTGCAGTTTTGTCCGTCTGCAACGCGTGAGGCTAATGCAATTTGTTTTCACCGGAAGGATACCCGACATTTTTCTAAGCTTCTTGGTGAGGCTGCAAGACTCAATCTTCTCAATGAAGAAGAGGAAGCCCAGTATCTTCGCGAAGCGGAGAGCATTCGGCATTCTGTACAGGATATTGATGTGCGTGCACGGGATACCGCTCAAAGTTTGGCACTCAGCGGCGATCTGGTAGGCATCACAGATTTTTCCCAGCATTGGCTCGCAAACGAGACGCGGGATCGCCAACACAGCAATGTTGAAGATGTTGATTTCATGATCGATACAATTCTCGGTCGTATTCATAGTGAAGCAACGGGTATTACTGATGCTGTAAGTAGACACACTTTCGCTGTCTAATCTGTGTTTTCCTTGTAAACAGAAATCCACTCTCTTTGCCGTAATAAGCCATAAAACGCCTCTACAGGCATGTACCGTTGCAGCGGTACAATGGTATTGACAATAGTGCGAACATCCCTAAAATGCTCGCAAGATGAATCTTCATCCATTCCTCCTTCCGGTCCGTTTCATTCGCTGCAAGAAGCAGACGGAAGGGATTGCATAAAGAGTATTCCGGAGAAAGTAGCATCCCTTCCCCACTTGGAAGGTTCCTTAGGCAGTGTCTCGTTCCTTGAAAGCATCGCACGTAGAAAACGATCTGCCTTTCTCTACCGGAGCTTGGATTGCTTTGGGCACCTCCGCTCTGCGTTCGCAGACGGATGCCGCCTCTGTGCGGTGTTTGCCTCTAGTCTGAGGTAAGTAGTGTTGAAAGGTGGAAGCGTCAGTGTTTCTTTTTTGGGAGATGACCATCATGGTCAACTGGATTGTTGTCGGAGAATTGGAGCTGCCAGCTCCTCGTCTGACTGTTCGCCGCATTCGAGCGCGGCGGGTGCATCGTCGCCGCAAGGCGACCGCATCAATGCTCAGCAGGCGGACTTCAGTGTTGCTTCGCAAGTTGCGACGCTCCAGAAGCAGCACGGGAATCCGTGCTGAGCTGGAAGCCAATTCCCGGCGTGCGGTGCGCCTCGCGCACCGCCATCTCCACCCTGAGCCGGTCTAACCGGCTTGCTGACGTCAATGTTGGGTGTCCCCTTGGCACCTAAACGATCTGGCTCCACCAATTGGGTGGGGCCAGATTTTCTTTTTATTTTAAAGGCAGATCGTTTTTTACTCTCATGTACGTTCCAACTCTCACTTTCGATGCAGGCAAAGAATCTATAGGTTCAGTGATGCATGCAGAATCACTGAGATGGACTCCTGAAGCCGGATTAGTGCAGTCTCTCAAGGCGCTCCATCGGCGTGCTGCCGAAGGTCGGTCCATAGAGCGTGATCGGCAAAATGCTGTGCGTCAGTGGGAGCGTACACAGGTTAGCCATCGTATCCGTAATCATATTGAAAAACTGGGTTGCCTTCCTACGCGAGCCACACTTCCTACGTATACGTATTAATGGCTACAGAATGCGATTGAGCATGGCGCAGCTTTTTCAAATGCAGTGGAGATGGAGGTGCTACTAGGTCGAGAAGGCGTTCTGGCATCAATCACTGATCCCGGTGATGGGTTTGATCCTGATGTACTCATGATGTCTGCACAGTCAAAAAATACAGCACTGTATGAAGCGGAAGGTTATTCTTCAGGGAGAGGATATGGTTTGCATGGTGCGCTCCAAAGCTCAGATGTCCGTATCGGTTTTGAGCATCTGGAGCATGGCTTCCGCGTTAATTTATTGAGTAGCAGACAAGAGATGCTTGATCTTATGGTGAGGCAGGAGGCCATGGTTGCTGGTTACTCATGCGACTCATCATTGTCTCCGAAGTCCCGAAGCTCACCAAGTTGCGACTGATATCGTTGAACCAATTCCGCGAGTCCAGGTACTTCACCGAGATCTCGAAGAAGATCCAATGGTATGCGGATATCGAATTTGCGGACAGCCTCTGCGAGCAAGCCCGCTGGCTTATTCACTTCTGGAAACCCTCCAATGAATGCCGAGGCTCTTTCGATAAAATCAGACAATAGTTCGCCAGCCCGCTCCACCTCACCGCTTTCAATATTCAGCCCATCAAGAACGTAGGGAACTTCGTCGTAGGCCGGATTCAGATTGATTTCTGACACAGGAGACATAGTTAATCGAACTTGACTCTAGGCTGCAAGGTGAAACTGAGGATAATCGGTTCTAGATGAGCTGCACGTTGGATGCTGCGTTGTCCCCTCCGCTGCGGCTACGGGGACACAGGATCTTCGGCTTCGTCCATCGTCCTGCGGACTCGGACTCAGCTCGAATTCACGGGTGAGAAATCTACTGACACAGAATCTATGTTGTATGTCTGGTTGTCCCCTCCGCTGCGGCTACGGGGACACAGGATCTTCGGCTTCGCGCGTCGTCCTTCGGACTCGCGCTCAGCGCGAATTCACCTGTGGCGGAGAGGGGGGGATTCGAACCCCCGAGACCCTTTCAGGTCTACACGCTTTCCAAGCGTGCGCACTAGGCCACTATGCGACCTCTCCAGCAGAAGGAACTGTAACAAAAATTCTGAGATTCGCATTAGGAATTCTTAAGGTAATCATCAGAAACCGCACCCAAGAATGGGTGCTCTTTATAAAATCTGCCCCATAATAGGAACAGATTTATCGATGATTGTGCGAGTACCTACTTCTTCGATCCGCATCCCGAGCAGCAAATAAATTTGCTCAGGAAGGCGATGTTGATCGCAAAGGCGATCAACGCGAGAGAGGCACTGCTTCCCCCGAAGATAACGCCTCGGTCCGACATCAGTGTGCTGATGACACCCATCATCGCAGCAAGCGATGTGAGGAGCAGAAGGAAGACAACGACGCCGCGAAGGACGGCGCAAGGATCGATAGCGCTCGGAGCGCTTTTCTTTTTGAGGATTGGCATAGTGGAAATAAATGTAGCGTCTATTGGAATACTCTGCAATTGGCACGATCAGGTATTAGGTATTAAGTATTATGTATTAGGTATGAAGCTACGTTTCATGTGCAGTTTTATACTTAATACATAATACTTAATACCTAATACTTCTTGCGCTACGCTACGCAACATGAAACTCTCCCTTCACTGGCTCTCGGAGTACGTCACATTTCCGGAGAAGGATCCGGAGAAGATCGCTGCGGCCATCACCGGCAGCATCGGCGAAGTGGACGAAGTGGAGGTGCAGGGGGCATTACTCGAGCATTGCTGCGTAGGCAAAGTCTGCAATCTTCGCAAACATCCGAATGCAGACAAGCTCAATCTCTGTGATGTGGAGACGGACAAAGGAATGAAGAAGATCGTCTGTGGCGGTACGAATCTTCGTGAGGGGATGCTCGTGGCGTTTGCCCATGTGGGAGCGAAGGTGAAGCATGGAACTGAGGAATTTGTGCTGCAGGTCGCAAAGATCCGTGGCGAGCAGAGCGAAGGAATGATTTGTGCGGCGGAAGAATTGGAATTGAGCGACATGTTTCCGGCGAAGAAAGAGGATGGGGAGAGGCCGGTGGTTGAATTGAGAATGGAGAATGTAGAATGGAGAATTGGTGCTCCTTTGAGAGATGCCTTGGGGCTGGATGATGTGATTTTTCATATTGATAATCACGCAATCACACATCGGGCGGATCTTTTCTCACATATCGGTTTTGCGAGAGAGTGCGTCGCCATCGGCATCGCCAAGTGGAAAAAGAAGCCGGAGTTTAAGAGTCCGAAGTTTGCTAAGACAGCCTTGCCATTCAAGTTCCTTGTGGAAGAAAAGAAACTCATGCCGCGGTATTGTGCCTGTGCCATTGAAGTCGATTCTTTGGGTGAGACTCCAGAGTGGATGAAAAAGCGTCTTGCTGCTGTGGGGTGGAGGTCGATCAATCTCGCTGTCGACATCACCAACTACGTTGCTTCTGAAGTGGGTGTGCCTCTCCATAGTTTCGATATGGATGATCTCTCCGGCGACGTGCATATGCGCAAAGCTAAAGAAGGGGAGCAAATGCAGACGCTCGACGGAAAGACGTGGAAGCTGCCCGCAGGTGCGCTCATTCTCAGTGACGAAAAGGGAATTTTCGATCTTCTTGGCATCATGGGGGGACTACGCAGTTCTACCAAGAGTACGACACGCAGGATCTACCTGCATGCAGCCTCTCTCGATCCGGTTTCCATCCGCTCGACCGTGATTGCAACAGGGCACCGTACAGATGCAGCGACGGTCTACGAAAAAAGCGTACCGCACATCACGACAGAGCAGGGCTTTTTGCGTGCATTGCAATTATTTCTTGAGCTTGCACCCGGAGCACGCATTGCATCGAAGCTGGAGTCCGTGGGTGACAACGGAGTCGCCAAGCCCATTGAATTTTCCACTGCATATTGCGAGAAAAAACTTGGTGTAGCAATTCCCGAAAAGACGATTTGCACGATTCTTGAAGACCTTGGTTGTACCGTCAAAAAGACGAAGACTTCGATGCTCGTCACTCCTCCGCTCTGGAGGCTGAAAGATCTCAAAGGTCCGCATGATCTCATTGAAGAGGTCGGGCGTGTGTACGGTTACAACAAGATTCCTGTCATCGCTGCGGGGGGATTGCTTGCTCCACCTGCCCGCGATCAGCGCCTGCATATCATTCGCGATGCCTTCGTCTCTCTTGGGTACTACGAATTGCTGCCGCTGTCTCTGGTGGGTCCGGATCTTCTCAAAAAATGCCGCATGGATCCTGTCTCATGTGTGAAGATCGGGAATCCTTTAGGGGAAGAAGTCAGTCTGATGCAGCCCTGCGTTGTGCCGCGTCTCCTTGAGCAGGCTGAGCAAAATATGCTTCTTGTTGAAGATTCCTTAAAGACGTTCCATGTCGGTGCAGTTTTCTCAGCGGATGGTTCGCAGACCAATGCCCTTGGGGCGCTCCTCGCAAGCCGTACCGAGACAGATGCTTCAGATGATCCATTCCTCTCGCTCAAGCGTGACATCTTCGATGTGCTCGATCGTGTGGGTTATAGTCCCGTATTGCGTTTGCCGGACTCCATACCGGTTGCCGCCCATTCCGGAAGATGCGCAAGCGTCACCGTCGAAGGGCAGGGGGTAGGGATGCTCTATGAAGTACATCCTTCTGTACGTAGCGCATTCAGTCTTCCGCATCGTGCAGCTGCGTTCACCCTCAATCTCGATGCACTCCTGAAGATTGCTCCAGCCAAGCGTTATTCCAGAACCGTAGCGCAGTATCCTGCTATTACTTATGACATCACCATGACGCTCAGTCGTGAGAAAGCATTGGAAACTATTCTTGAGAAGATCCGCAAATCTTCTGTGTTACTTGAATCCGTAGAAGTAGCGGATATCTACGCAGGAAAGCCATTAAGCCCTGCGCAGTACAACGTCACTGTGCGATGCACCTACCGGAGTCCGGAAAGAACGTTGACGGAGGAAGAGGTGAAGAGAGAACATGCGAAATTGAGAATTGAAAATTGAGAATTGAAAATTACACACGACGTGAGAGAATGACCTTCTATGTCCATTGTCACTAAAACCGGCGACAAAGGAATGACCGGACTCTTCGGAGGAAAGCGGGTATCAAAAGCAGATGCACGGTTACACGCGTATGGAACCGTTGATGAACTCAATGCGATTTTGGGCATTGTTCTTTCAGAGGAGGAATTGCCGGTAAAGCTTCGTCACGAATTACGCTCCACCCAGCGGTTGTTGTTTACTGTCGGTGCGGACCTTGCGACGCCTTTGGAAAGTAAGGCTGTGATTCAGAGAGTCGTTCCTACGCATACTGCAGAAATCGAGGAGTGGATCGTTGCATTGGAAAGTGCTCTTCCTCCTCTCACGCGCTTCATTCTTCCTAGTGGAAGCAGAGTGGGATCGCAACTTCACCATGCACGTACTGTGTGCCGGAGGGCGGAGCGGTGGGTGGTGGAGCTTTCGCATGGCGATCAGGTCAATATAGAGGTGCAGATCTATCTGAATAGGTTGGGGGATTATCTTTTCCTTGCGGCACGCGAAGCAAACAGACACAGCGGAGCCAAGGAAGAGGAGGTATGAATCAGGCGGCGGGCGCTTGTGGCAACCCTATCACCATCCAGAAGTTCAGTATAAATAGCGCGGCGAAGATTATGAGGAGGGGGATCGTGATAGTGACAATCTTTCCCCACGATGCCTTGTCACCTTTATGTACTGTCCGGTAGAAACTGGTTCCGGCGTAGAGCACGCCAAAGAGTGCCAGAGGCAGGTCCGCAATCTGCATCCACCACGCAGGCCACGGGCCGCCGATGGAGTTTCGCAGCAGCAGGTATCCCAGAAAGAAGCTCCCAGCGAGAAGGTAGAAGAAGATGCCGGTAAAGCGCTGGAGGAAGTGGGACATTGGGGGGAAGTGTAACACGTACATCATTGGGTATGCCCAAAACCGAGCGTGCCCATTCTTGGGTGCGCGTTCATATCATGCAAACAACGCGCGGCCAGGAACCCTTCGACAAAGCTCCCAACTCCGCCGAGGCTACGATGGGCAGGCAGGACAGGTGGCCACGCTGGTGGATTTTCCTCTTATTTCCACTTCTTCATATTCACCACCAACCTCTTTCTACCCTGCGCACGGCGGCGATTGAGCACTTTACGCCCATTGGCGGTCTTACTCCTTCGGAGGAAGCCGTGCCTACGGACACGCCGACGCCAGCGCAATTTCGCTAACATGCTGGCGTAGAGTAGCGAAAAAATGGAAAATGGAAAGTGAAAAGTGCTAAATCAGGGTTTATTTCTCCTCCCTTCCTGTCATGTATCACCTCGACCGCCTTGCTTCAGGATTACCTGTTTTGACTGCGCAAACCGATGGAACAGCTTCTGTCACCGTGCTCGTATTTGCCGGTGCGGGGTCACGCTACGAGACAAAGAAAGATACTGGCATCGGACACTTCCTTGAGCATATGTTCTTCAAAGGAGGGAAGAAATACCGCAATACGAAGGAAGTCTCGGTAGCGATCGACAGCATTGGGGGAGACTTCAATGCATTCACCGGCAAGGAATACGCGGGGTACTACGTAAAGGTAGCTGCGGAGCACGCGGACCTTGCGTGTGATGTTCTCAGCGATATGCTCAAGCACGCGACGTTTCCCCAAGAGGAGATTGAAAAAGAGCGTGGGGTGATCATCGAAGAAGCACGGATGTACGAGGACACGCCGATGTACAGGGCAGGTTGGGATTTTGAGCTACTCCTTTACGGCGATTGCCCGCTTGGGTGGGACACGATCGGCACGGAGGAGGTGATTCGCTCTGTGACGCAAAAGGATTTTCAGAAGCATAAGGATGCGCTTTACACACCGGACAATCTTGTCGTGACCTTTGGTGGACGCATCGACTCTGCACAGGCGATGCAGTTTTCCAAAAAATATTTTGCGGATATCGGTGGAAAAAAAGCACAGGAATTTGCAGCTCACAAGGAGTTCGGAGAGAAGCGCGTGTGG
>CALRCM010000002.1 GCA_943354555.1 Candidatus Peribacteria bacterium
ACATGGACTTTCCAGAAATGTCGGCTGGGTGTCTCTTCGCAATACCGGTGATGACCCCATAGATATCCTTGATTTCTCCCTTCATGGAGGGCTGATCCCGAATGATCACTATACGTTTTCATCATTACAATTACTTCCGAGAGAAGAGCGAAGATTTTCTCTGGACTTTCTCCGACTGGATCTTCCTAAAACAGCCGAGCTGATTCTTCGCGATCCGGAAGGGGAATTGCAATCTATTCTTTCGTGGGATGATGAATCGAAGAATCAGATCATTCGTCCTCCAGTGCATCCTCTAGGTTCCATAACGGTAAAGGTGCTCCGCGTTCTGGATGGGGATACGCTGGAGATTGCATTACTGGATACCAATGATCCGGATATACCATCATCCGTTTTGCAGCGATGGCGCAGGCAGGAACTTTCCGATTCTGCGTCTCTTCGTCTACGTTTGATTGGTATAGATGCACCGGAATTATTTACGGAAGATGGATCAATTTATGAGCAAGGATTACAAGCATTGAAATTTGCTTCAGCCCTTATAGAAAACAAAAATATTGAACTACAATTTGATGCAATACTTTGGGACAAGTATGAACGTATTCTTGCATATGCACGGTTACCTGACTATCCAGAAACGATTCAGAGCGCATTGCTGAAAAGCGGAAATGCATTTGCTGAGAAGGAATTTGATCACCCTATGCGTGGTGAATATATCGTCCTTGAAGTAGAGGCAAAAAGTAAGAAAAACGGTATCTGGGCAAAGGCCGAAACACCGAAGGTATTGGCTGATACTGCTATGGTATTTTCTTCAAAATCGTTCTTTTCTTTTGCACGCTCCACTGCGTATTCTTCCTCTCGAACAATTACTTCAAAAGTACACTCACAACAGTCGAATACTGGAAAAAGGCCAGCTGCCTCTGCCGCAGGCTGGATGAAGGTGAAGTGGGCGGCTACCTCTTCTTCGTCAGTATCACCCAGTGCATATACGGGAGTACTTACACTTTTGAATCGGTGGGATGATCTGTCCTCACCAAATGCGATCGAAGTATCTAAAAAACCATATATGCCTTGGTATAAGCGAATGTTAAACACATTCTGCCTCTTTCACTGTAATTGAAAATCAGATGATTACTTGTAAAATACTATATATATAGTATAATATAAACATCATTACCATCTTTTTATTATGCCTCATCATCAGAATAATGTCCCTCCGTTTCTTTCAGCAGCACAATCTCTGGGAGAGGCTTCCGATGTTTCTCGTACGCAGATAGCTGCTTCAACAGAAAATTTTACCGATCAGTATCATGATGCGATGCGTGCAAACGATGCTTTGGTTGATATTCGCGTGCGGACTGAGCAGATTGTACGAGAGGGAAGAGAATACTTGGATGAGGCAAAGTTGCTCCTCCAGCAACTTGGTGTCGATACCCAAGCTGCGGAGGCGAAGGTCCGGGATATTCGTAAGGATCGTGAAGAGTCACTGATGACAGAGGATTATGAGCTACTTGCGCGATACTCTTCCGACATTGCCGAGCTTCTCATCCAAAAAGGCAAACTTAGTATTGGTGGCCGAACGGAATCTGATCGCAAGAAATTTTTTGATACGACAAAGGAAAAGTTGGAAAAGTTCGATTCTGGTAAATATGTGGTAAAAGTGCTTGGGTGGGATGTCCTTTGTGGTCTCCTGCAAAAGCCATACGATCAAGCCGAGTGTCAAACTCTGAAGGACTCCGTACTAGCCGCAGCTGCATCAGATGGCAAAATGTCCGCACAGCGAAAAGTAACATTTAAGCATGAAGTACGTGATGTCTTTGACTTTATCAAAGCCCTCTCAGGTCACATTGGCGATGCCATTCCACTCTCGGAGCGCTCGGTCTACGGCATGCTCGGTAGAGTGCTTCCAGCAGCCGAGAGAAAAGAAGTATTTGCAGGAAAACTCGATGCCTTGAGAAGTATCCCGTCAGGCAGTGTGGAACTGGTTTTTGCGGATGCTCACGAACATTTTTATCATGAGCAGGGACAGAATGATCTTCCGCAGACCGTCCTTGATCGTCTGTCTGCAGCTATGCCATCGCGTATACTGATGGTTCACTATCGCACAGATGATGATGTACGAGAGCTCTTTAAGGATCTCAGCGACAATCAGCACATTTCCGGTCCAAAGCGCGGCAATGAAACGATCAACGTCATAGTGGAGGGGATCTCCGGCAGTGACGACGTGAAGATCAGAGGAGGAAATCCGAACAAGGCTGAGCTTCTCGCTACGCCAATGAAAGTCTTTGCCCATGGGATCCACTTCCATCGGTTGGGTCAGCCGAAACCCACAAATTCCAAACCATAAGATCATTATTTCTCTCCTCTCTTTCCCATGGATATCCATACTGTTCTCTCGCGCATCGTAACACTCTCTCCGGAAAAGAAGGCTCAGCTTGCGGAGCGATTTACCTCAGGCACGCTTTCTCCCGAGGAGAAAGCCGAGCTAGCGGAGCATGTACTTCAGTCTATGGCTACTGTCAGCGCAGACACAGAAGTCGCAGAAAAATTGCTTCATGATGTTCCATAACTATCTCACGCCGATAACGCATTTTTTCTATGCCACTTGATCCCAATAATCCCTATCGGCAGATAGGAATGCTCCATGGAAAGACATGGATTTCGCAGCTGGAATCAGGCCAGGTAGATGCGACCCTTGATGCTTATAGGTGTGCGTATAAAAAACTTCTGGTTGATCCGCTTGAGCGCCTAACCTACAATTTAGGTGTTGTGTTGGGAGGGGAGGAGGTATGCAACAATCCACGCCTGAAGGCATTGATGCAAGATGAGCGTGTCGTGTTGGAAGATGAGCTCGCTAAACGGCTTTCTCCTTCTGCACCCACGACTCCATCTATTCCTGCTTTACCTGCACAGCAAGCATCATCTCCATCTCCTCATGATGCAAAGCGTACAACGGTATTTGCCCCTCTTAAATTCCATACACCATCTGCTGGCTCAGCGAGGTCCCTTTTTGGTCGCATAGGTTCAGAGAAATCTCTCACGGGAAGGCTGTTCCATTGGATGGGTCGCGGAGTTCTTCAGACGTCCTACTCTCAAGCATTCTCGGCGCCAGCATCTTCTCCAGGGGAGAGTGCAGCAAAATCACCAGAGGTGACCAAAAGCGAAAGTGCAGCAGACGGCAAAGGAGATCCCAAAAAAGACGAGCCAAAAAAGGACGATAAGAAGAAGTGAGAATAGGCAAACAGCCCTTTTTGAAGCGAAAAACCTGTTGCACGTAGATCCCGAAGCTTTTTTGTGGTAGAATAAAAGGATTTATGGCGGATACTACCACAAATACCACTCCTGGCAGTCCGGCTGAAAACCCGAGTGCACTCGATACACTGAATCTCGAAGCGAACGATCGCGTTAGCCACTCAACGGAGATCGCTGCAATCGAAGCAGAAATGCGGGCGCTGACTGGTCAGGCTCTCACTCCATCTGCAGGAAGATCCGGTGCTGTAGGGAATAATAACCTCAATCCGAGAAACATTGTAGGCAGACGTAGATTAATTTTTGACAGACGGAATTTTCTTCTTCTAGGTCTTCACAATCATGGTGGATACATTGAGCAAATTACCGGGCATCTCTTCGCAGCTACGCGTGCGGATCCAGCTGTGGATTCTATCAATGCGCGCATCCGTTCCCGTTTCGAGCAGATTTTGGAGCAGAGACAGCAGCAAGCGGGAGATCGTGTGGATCAGGTTTCCGCAGAAGTGATTTATGGTAGAGCCCTTCTGGATGCGGTCTACGAGCAAATTAAGCCGACGGATCTTGTCCGGATTGCAACGAATATTGCTTCCCAAATTCCTGATTTAGCATCTGTACCTCCTGCACCCGCTCTGACAGTATCAGCTTTGCGTGATTATTATTTTTCACCAGCAACACCAGCAGCACCAGCAACACTAACAACACCAGCAACACCAGCAACACCAGCAACACCGAATAGACTTACTCCCGCTGGTCTCGAACTTCTCGAACGTCTTCGTAAAGGTGGAGCAAGTCCAGCAAAAGTTATTATGGCTTTTTCCGCAGCATTGGATGCTACTCACTTCAATCCAGAGATAACGGTAGTTCCGGAGGCCAGTCTACCTCCAGTAGCAGCCGATGCACCTTTACGGAGAGGGCTTTTGACGGAAGTGCTTAGTGCTCCTGTGGAGGGGATGAATACTAGTGTGTATCGTAATCTTCAGCGCATTGCAAAGGCTGTAGAAGAGTATGAGGCTGTGTCTGAAGACAAGTTAGAGTATGCAGAACCGATAAATCCAACACCACCAGGTAGCGGGCCATCGCGTGATTCGGGTGCTCAAGTCCGATTCATGGATAGGCAAGAGAAATATAGTCGTGGAGTAGCCCTTTTGCAGTCTGTGCAAAGTTCCTGTCAAAATTTGGAGATATATTTTGGGACACCTATTCCTCCTGCAACCACAAATCCACCTCGTCCTGATCTTTTTAGAAATTTGACAACAACAATTAGGGATCTTGCACCAACAGGAACTTCAGGTAATCAGATCATTTCAAGAGCTTCACGGGTCCGAGATATCGTCTCCAGCGGGATTGGCACCGAGCTTCTCAAATCTTCCGACTACAAAACACGCGCTGAAAGTACCAATATCGGTCTCACGGGTACAGAAGCCTGTGATGCTATCCTCGGTGAATACATCCGTCGTACAGGTGGCGTGGACGAAGAAACTGCCAAAGAATCTCTCGCCTCGCTTACGGGCCGTGTCATTGCAGCGCGGGAAGATGTCCGAACACAGCGCAATGACGGCACAGAATTTCTTGCTGTAGAGAAGGAAAAAAAGGCAGAGAAGTTCTTCCGGAAGCAAAACAATGATGCAGGTTCACGATCCTGGAAAAATCTTCTTCTCACCAGAAGGGACTCGCTGGGCGAATATCTTGAACGACTGAACATGGAACGGTTTTTCGGTTTGCCCGCTCCCGGTGCTCCCATGAGCGATAGAAATTCTCTCACAAAGGTGACGGAGCGTTATTACGGTCTTAAAAGGCTAAGCGAACTTCCGGAGAGTGATGAGAAACATCTTCCTCTCACTTCCACGATAGCCAGTGAGCTTACAAGTCTGCGTCGCTCTATCATCGAACGCCAAGTTCGTAACATTGGCAGGGAGATGGCTCGCAAAGGAATTAATCGTCTGCAGAAAGAAGATGTCGAGAGGATGGGGCTGCGCGGCGCAAATATCGATGATCTTCCCTACGATCAGATTCAGAGTCAGCTCATAGCGTGGCTCAGCGGAGGTGCGCCAGAGAATATGAGTGCGACGATCGACGCAAAGATTGCTGGGGCGTGGAAGCCTCTCGGTGAGCGCAAAGCGAGATCGCCGTGGGTGAATCACCCTGTACGTTCACTGATGAAGAGTGCAGTTGTAGGAGGGCGATGGTATAACCCGGTTGCTCTTCCTTCCAATGTAGTGCAGGGGATATGGAGGGGGGGGAAGGCGACAGCCGGAGCTATTTCTTCTCCTTTTAAGCGCTTCGGATCGTGGCTGAATGGTTCGAGCAAATGGATCTAATTTTCTTTGTTATGTACCACATATTCTCCCGTCTACCGGCATTCTCCTCAGAACGCGAGCACAGGCTCTGTGCCAAGGCTCCGGAGGGATTGGACGGGGCACATGCAACACTGACCGCGCAAGAGCGCATGAAGAAAAATCCCGAACTTGCCCGTTTCATGACGCTCTACGATGATCCGCTCTTGCGAGCGGAGTATAAGGAGCTCGACAACAAACATCGCTTTGACCGGGCTGCCTTTATGTCCATGCTTTTGGATTCGGCTCTACAAACGAATGAACCGCTAGAGTCGGTGAAGCGAGCAGACATCGATGCGCTGGATCCACTTGGTCTCGTATCTTTAGATAATGAAGCATTGGGCCAGTGGCTTATCGACAATGTCTCTAAGGATGTACGCAAGCAGATCGATGCAGATACAGAAAATGGCCTGCGTCTAGCAGAACTCTTCCGCGATGCGGTTTCACGCGCCACCAAGCAGTGGACAGCTGGTGAAAAGATCAGTGAGCAGGATCGTTTCTTACTCCGGATTCCCCTCGATCACTACCGCAAGGTCCGTACGCAAACCGATGCAGCCCTCGCACCACATGGAGTTCTTGTGCCGGGTCTTGAGAGTGATGGACTGAAGGATTTTGGAGACAATAATCTTGATCGACGTGAATACTTTGTGCTTCTCAACCTCGTCAGCCGCGGCGAGATCACCAAAGATATTCTGGAACGTGTTGCAAAGGAAAAAGGAGTGAATGGTGTACGGCTCCTTGCACGCGCTGCTGATGTGGTTTCTGGTCAGATCGCTGCATTACAAGAATTTGCTGATGCTGGTGATTCGCAGAGTATTGAGTTCACTTTGGCAAATTCAGTTGTTCAGGAGTCACTCAATCCCGACCACATTCCTCAAGAATTTACAGATCTTCTTCTGATGCCAGTACAAATCGCACTTGCAAAGCGCACTCCGCCTCTCTCTATCACCTACAACGGTGATCGCTGGGAGGTTGCCAACAGAGATGCCACTTTGGTGGTTCCCAAGGATACAAGTCTCCGTGGATCGCTCAGTCGCTCACGCCAACTCTACGGCAATCTGTCATTCCAAGAGCTTGGCCCCCAAGAGACACTTAAGTCGATGGGATTTCGCATCGGACCCGATACCCAGCGCGCCTACATTCGTTTGCGCCGGGGGCAAGATCCGGATTTTGGTGTCGCTACAGAGCAAGAGGCCGGCGAAG
This sequence comes from Candidatus Peribacteria bacterium, assembly GCA_943354555.1. Classification (GTDB taxonomy): domain Bacteria; phylum Patescibacteriota; class Gracilibacteria; order Peribacterales; family Peribacteraceae; genus 2-12-FULL-55-11. The sequence continues at coordinate 6,780 of CALRCM010000002.1, forward strand.
ATGCTATCCCAGCATTTACACTTCAACCTGGCGAGACTGCAGCAGCATGGGAGCGTACACCTGCAAGAGCATTGGAATTCTTCGACAAATTTCTTGTCGGTGAAAATGACGCAACAGTCCGTTTCAAATCTTCCCTGAAGTATCACTTCGGCATGACTGACAATGAGAAGAAAGATTTCGATGATTTGGTGAAAGAAGGTAAGGCCACAAAACCGATGGACAAAGAAAATACGCTTGCAGCTCTTCGGGTCTCTATTCAGGTGCTTATGGAAGCCGATGAGGTCATCACCCAGGGGAAGGCACAGTATCAGCAGCTTCGTGAGCGTATGAATATAGGGGAATCTATCGAAGATCAGGTAAAGAATGTCTGGGAGTACATGAAGGATATCCAATCGCATCCTCTGGGTTCCTCCCTTGCATGGGTTGCTGCCTATGTAGCTATAAAGAAAACATGGAGTTTCATCAATAGCGAGCACAAGAATTTTACCAATCTTCTCTTCTTCGGTGGTGTAGGTGGACTGGCCCTTGGTCTCTACCAGAAGCACCGCACAGGTGACGCATGGTGGGAGGGGCTCTCTAAAAATATGCAGGGGTTCTTCGGCCGTGAGAAGAAACTTTCACCGCAGGAGCAGACGCTTCCAAACTACTGGCACGATGAGCTGAAGCTCGGCGGCGCACAGGAGCAAATCTGCCTCTCGGTTCTCCAGGATCAGCCGGCAGGGACACTGCTGGATTGGTATGGACGGGTCGAGCAGCAGATGATCGCTCCGCAGAATGGCAAGCGTGAGAAAATTGAAAAGGCACCGTTCCGTATAGATCCCAAGTTGCTCGATAATTTCCCCAAATCCGGAGGGGGGAGTGTCGATCGCGAGAAAGTTTCCATCGCGTTTTACCAAGTCCTTCGCAAATTTTTTGAAAACCGTGGATCTGCAGCGCGCAAGGAAATGCCCGAATTCGCCCAGTCTACAGGAATCGCAGACGATGCAGGACTGGGGTACATGTACATCCGTGAGCGGTACCTTGAGAAAAAGTACTTTACCCGTGTAACCGAAGGCGTCATTCGCTACGGAGCGATCACCGTTGAAGGTAAAACCATTCGAAACTGGGATCCTGAGGATCCAGATCTCAAGCGCATCGAGGAAAGTAACCCTACGCTCTACGCTGAGCTGCAAAAGGTCCACCATGGATACTTTCAGGAGACGCGTGAGCGAAGAACTGCCGATTGGGAAATGAGTTATATATTTATGCAGGAAGCAAATCCTGAGATTCTGCGACGTCAGGGGACTGGAGGAGCTGAGGCGGCAGGCTATCTTGATGTCTTTGCCAATAAGTCGAAAGAGTTTCTGCAGTCGGTGAATGTATTTGCAGAGCCGCCGAAGGATAAAGCGGAAGGAGTGGATCTTTATAACAAAGGAAATGATGCAGAGAAAAACATTCTCGGTCAGCTCAGTAATCAACGTATGCTTGAGCCTGAAAAGCATTTGAGCAGCACGGCTGACATTGCCCAGGAATGGGATGCGTTCATCGAAAGGTTTCCTGCGGATGCTGACGCCAGAGAGAAGCTCAAGAACTACATGAGTGCATACCTTGATACTCACGATCCTGTGACGCTTGAAACGATGAATCTTATAGAGCAAAAGAAACAACAGTTGCTTATCCTCGCAAATAAATCTTCCAACCGGCTCAACGCCGAAGCTCTCAATTCTTTGGATCCTCAGAATGATGTCACATGGAATTCTACAATGAATACAATTCTTAATTACGTTTCACCCGATAGCTGGACGTATCCCCGTATTACTTCCTTTGCCGATCTTGGGTCACTCTTCGGCAGCGAAGTGTCGGAAAGGGGGGGGGTAGATAGGTGGCATGTATTGGCGAGGATGTTTCCAGCTTGGCAGACTGCTGGGTTTGAGACGACTTTGCATCCTAGGGTGAAAGCCTATCAAAATGCCTTTGCTCGCTTGCGTAAAGATCTCCCCTCAGCACTTTCCAATAATCAAGTGAGCGCTCTGGAGAGTCAACTTTCCTTGCGTATGGCAAATCGTGCGCTTGAAGGCATGCTGATTACCCATCGTAAAGACGGTGACTCTACGCCAGATCTATTACAAGACCGAACGGTTTCTCTCACTGAGCAGAAAAATCTGGCAACATACTTCGATGCTATGTTTACGGAAGTCATGGGAAAGCGACCTGAGGATGTGAATGCCCATGTAACTCTTCCGGATGCCATTGATAATGCCAATAACCTTGTAGGATCAGCAGCTAATATTGTACTGGACCCACTGAAACCAATCACAGATTCTATTGCTGCACTTCCAAAGGAAATTCGGGCGCTGTTCAATGGAGTTCCCAGCGATAAACTTGAGAGTTTCTTGGAGCAATATAATATGATTGCTGGATATTCCTTTAATCGCAAAAATGCTGGTTTGAGAGTGAGGGCAATTGATGATGGTACAAAGGTTCGGATTATTATGCCTATATGGGATCCAAAAATCGGAAATGCACCGTATCCAGCAAATGCAACTCTTATAAGTGATAAATATCCCATTGAAAAAACTCTAGAAGAATTCTTGGACGCGCAATCGGAGGATTTGATTAAGGAATGGAGAGATAATGCTTTTAAACGTAAATCACTGGAAATGTCCAATGTTATAGGATCGTTTGGAAAATTACATTTCCGCCTACAAGGCGAAGTTGTTGAACTAAGTACAGAAGATACATTTAGTAGCAATGAGCATATTGCCCGCATCTCTGTTTATGCATTTAGCAGTAACGACTCTGATTCTATTAAAAATGCCTATACTTTATGGAGAAATCAGGGTGTACAGAAGTGTTTAAGTGATCCTGATCTTCCGGGAATGTAAGGATATTTGAAACACCCCACAGCTCTCTTTTGTGGGGTGTTCTGCTGCAATAGCCGATGCAGCTCGGGGCAGTGAAGTCTACTTCTTGTTTTCACGAACGGGGTCGAGGACTGGCGCGGGGATTACGTGCTTCGTAGTTGCCGGAGAAGACAGGCCTGGTTTCGCACCAAGCTTCTGGTATCGGTTGAGAAGCCTTAGCGCAAATCCTTCACTGTACTGTTCCGTCCAGTCCAAGGGGGTAATGTCCACCTCTGCGGTGATTGCAACTCCTTCCTTGTCCTTGCCTTCGTACGAAAGCACCAAGCCGGTGAAAAGCGTTTGTTTCGCGTCCGTAATGAAACGGAACTCGGTAGGTGTGGTCACCTCACGCTTTGCTCCGCCTTGTTTTGCGAGCTCATTGGCCTTTTTCAGGATTTCCTTCATCTCCTGATTATCAGCCGATGTGTTCATTGCACTTGCCGGGATGCTGATTGAGCTTCCAAACTCATCAGATCCCACTGCGAGCACCCCTGTTTTCTTGCCCATTTCCAGGAGTGCCTGAACCGAAGTGCGTTCATTTGCACTCTTCTTTGCGTAGTAGTCTTTCCCAAAGAGCCAACATCCTCCGATGAGCGCGGCAAGCGCCAACACGAAGAACATGATCTCCAATCCCCGCTGCTCACTCGGAGCAATGCGTTTTGTTGGATCGGTCGGATCAGGAAGACCACCAGGGTTGTAGCCGTTCCAGTACAAGGTGCCCTTGTCTGAGCGAGCCCAGACTCCAAGCACAATACTGATGATGGCCGCACCCAGACACAGAACAACGTATCCATTTTGCAGAATTGTCTCGAACATGATCGTTTGCCTTTCTGAGGAGGTGTGAGTAGTAGATTTCCACTGCCGGTGAAGTTAGAGAGCTAATATTATTATACAATAAATTAATAATTAAGCAAATTACTCCACACCAAAAAAACCGTGGGGGACACACGGTTTCTCTCAACTTTAGGCAAATTTGATGCATTTGTGCTCGGATCCTACGGATCCAGAAGCTCGACTCCGTTGCAGGAGTCCCAGAGCACGGGAAGGTTCTTCCCGCCAATGCAGCGGTTGTAGAGGTGCCCTTTCAGGGTACTAGGTTTACTTGCATACTTGCTCCGGTGTTCAGCCGGAACGAAGAATGTGAGGGTTTTCCCCTCGAAGCAAACCACAAAAGTCGCCATGTCTGCTGACCAGCGAAGGTCAGAGAATGTGACCTGTCGCGCACCCGCTGGAAGCCCCAGAGGGCAACTCGTTGGACACAGGTTTGCTGCGAAGCATGGTCGCTGCATCACGTACGGTGGGCAGACGAATTCGCTTGCGATCAAACGATCCATCGCCGAAGAGAATTCGGCGTGTCGCTCGTTGGCCTTCTGTATGCCGATTTGCAGTGCCTGCTGGGCGTCTGTTCCAGTCCCGCGAATGCGAAATGACTCGCGTTTCACGAAAGCGGTTTTGCCACAAGCCCTGGTGGTAGAGATGGTGTAGCCACCATCTTCCACTTCGATGTCGGCCATCACGTTCGAAGAGGCTGCGATGATCGCGACCACCATCAGAATGATTCGGTGCATGTCGTTCCTTCCATATTTTGAGAAACCATTGTTGTCCCCCCACGTTGTCCAATCTCTAAAGCACTGTCCCCACGGTGCTCAAAAGATTGAAGACGATAGGGCCAGGCTCATAACAGAGACTGGAATACATGGGGGCGGGCGATGATGCAAAGGATCAGTTAATTATTGTATAATGAAATTGAAATTTGGCAAATTCAATTGTGCTACAAATTCTATGAGTATTAGGCAATTCAGAGTTGCTCTTGCCATAAATCTTCATTGTACACTATAATGGCCATATGAATAAAACCGTCACTGCATCAGAGGCTCGGAATAACTTTTTTGCCATCCTCAAGGAAATCGAGGTTCCTGGTGTCTCTGTCACCATCACCTATGAAGGCCATCCTAAGGGTGTCTTGATGTCCGTAGAGGAGTTTGAGGGCTGGATGGAGACACTGGACATCATGTCTGATCCCGAAGAGTCCGCAGCGATCAGAGAAGCTATGCAGGAAAAAGAGAGGGGCGATGTCGTGACTTTGGAGGAGCTTGAGAAGACACTTGGAATATGCAGACCTACCGGATCGTCGTCGTTGAGAGCGCCCAAAAAGCAACGCAGAAATTCCCGCAGAATGATCAAAGGCGCATAGCAGAAGCCCTTCGTTTTTTAGAATCGAATCCTTTTCGGGAAAAAAAACTCCATGGGGAACACGAAGGAAAATGGTCCCTGCGCATTTGGCCATATCGCATTGTGTATACTATTGAAAGGGAGATTGTGACCGTAACAGTCCTCAGGATTGGTCATAGGAAGGATGTGTATAGATGATTTTGAAAAGCTTCTCGGTGATTTGGACGGAGCGTATTCCAAGCGTATCAATCTCCAGCATCGCCTCGTGTATCAGGTGCTAAAAAAACAGCGCATCATCAAAGTACTCCGACTGTGGACCCATTTCGGGTAGAGCAATACGGGACGATCTTTACATATCGTGTAACAATTATGTAACAAATACAATATCCCAACGGGATGGCATTGTAGTACACTGAAAATCTATGCGTATCCTTGCTCCACACATTGTTGTCGATCAGAACGTTCGCTTCGGTAAGCCCATGATCAAGGGGACGCGCATGACAGTGGAGGAAGTCCTTGGTGCGCTTGCGGGAGGGATGGATGCGCAGGCTGTCGAAGCGGAGTATGGATTAACTCAGGAGCAGATTCGCGCAGTTCTTGGCTATGTTGCAGCATTTTTGGCAGGTGAAGAAGTGGATATTTCCAAGATCAAGCGCACATGAATATCTTCATCGATGCCAATCTGCCTCGTTCTCTGACATCTGTCCTTGGCGGGTTTGGTAAAGCAGTGCATGCACTGGATACAGTTCCTTCTGGGGCTTCCGATAATATGATTGCTGCGGAAGCTGCTAAGCGTAAAGCTATTTTATTTACGCGTGATCTTGATTTTGTGAACCCGCACCTCTTTCCGGAAATCGCTGGCGCTGGTCTCGTGGTCATACGCGTTCCACCTTCGTTTCGTGCCGATCAGATTTGTTTAGTTGTTCAGAAATTTCTCCATCGTACGGAGCTGAAACAGTGCATAGATGCTCTTACTGTGCTGGAGCCTGGACGCGTTCGCCGGATACACCGCGGAAATAGAAACAGAAGGGCAAAGTAAGCGTTCTTCGTTTATGGACACAGATCGGCAAACGGCTCTGCAGAGCGCTTATGGACGGATAAGCGCCAAATGTGCTATAATACTAAGAAAGATATCCAAAACCATGCCACACACTTTTTCCCCTCCCACCGTGAGTTGGACGACGGAAGACTTGTATAACCTGCTCATGCGGGGCATCGAGCCGGACTTGTGTACAGACACACTCCCGCTTCTCGATACGATGTACGCGGATGAGACCCCTGAGCAGCGCAAGGAACGCATGCAGTGGTACAGCGAAGCCTTTGAAAAATTTCTGGGTCGCTACGAGCAATTTACTGCGGCGCTTCATGGAGAGTTTCGGAAGATCCAGTCGAGTCTTTTAAAAGCTGCAGAGGGCAAGGACCAAAAGCAAGACAAAAATATTACCGCAAACATTGAGGAATTCTTCCGCAACGCCTGATGCACACATATTCCTCCTTCTTCGGTGGAGAGTGGCGCTCCGGTGAGCGGCGGCTCGTATTTGATGCGAGCAAAGAGGTATCCAAAGCACAGCCTGTAGATCCCAATCAAATGAAGCTTGCTGAACTCATTCGTAAGAGTGATACGAACAAGGGTGTGCAGAAGCAGATTGCAGACTATATTCGAAGCGGTGGTGCAGTGTTGCAGGACGAAGTGACGGACTTCCAGGTCAAAATCCAGCGGAAGATCGTGGAGCAGAAAGATCTTGATGCAGATAAGATTAGAGAGCTCTTTTCAGCGATTCCGCAAACGCCCGATGATCTCGTTCAGTTTGCAGTCATTCATGGAATCATCTCTGCGCCAGAAGCGATGAGACTTAGTAACGCAGGAAGTAAGAGTGCTGTAAAAAATCCTATCGAGTCCTCTGCATCCACAAATCCACAAAAGAACGCTGCGCCAGCAGCAGCCGCTCCCGCAGGGCCAAATAAGAAGGATCCCAAGTATTGGGACGGTATTGCCAAGGATCGACGCGTGCAGGAAGAAACACGAAAAGTAGAAATAGATAGCCAATGGAAAGACGCAGATATCGGTGATATCCAGGAACGTATGGCGAGTCTCGCTGACCAGATGGAGGAGCTGGAGAAGGCACGGAGGAGTGCGTTCAACCAGAAGTACATCAATCGCCCAGATGTAGCAAAGCGTTATACGCGTGATACCAAAGCTCGGATGGAAGATGTATACCAGCTTTCCTCAGCCGATCTTCGTGATGTTGGCGCTCGACTTGCTGCAGCTACGAAAGAGTATAATCAGCTTAATAGTATCCATCAGCGTGAGACTGGGATGCGCTTTGGGGAATGGCGGATGAAGGGCAGGAACGATCCGGAGTTTAAAAAGAAGAGCAGGCAAACCGCCAAAAAAGATGCGAAACGGGTTCAGCGAATCATTGATGAAGATAACAGTGAAGATGCACGAAAAAAAGAACAGGAGCAGAGGTATGAAGCTGCGGGTAGAGTTCTTGCCAACAGGGACTCCATCGGTACGAAGTTAGACGGCTTACAGGGATACAAGGGTCGTGTGACAAAGAAATATATCGCTGATGCCGAAGCGGATATTGCTCAAGCGTTGCGCAAGAAGAGTTCGAGCCGCTTGAATGCAAAGGAATTGGCTAGGATAGAATTGTCGAAGGCCGGTCGCAGCACGGATCAGATCACCTTTGATTGGAACGAGACCGCAGAGCCGTACACGGGAAAACCCGGACTCGTGAAGGAGGTAAAAACGAAACTTCACATTGCCGAGATCGACATTGGAAGCAATAAAGGTGTACAGGAGGGGCAGATCCTTCATTACCTCAGGGATATCGGCGATAGTAAGCACTACGGAGGCCGTGCGAAAGTGACTCAGGTAACGGAGAATTCCGCACTTGTGTACTTCGACGGTCGTCCGCCGGTTGTGGGTGCGACCATCGGCAGAGATCCCGCATATAGAGAACCAAAAAGTCCACAGATACCCAAGAGTTCGGGCGAAGTACCTTCTACATTGGAAAAACCAGAAAGACCATTTTCCATTACGGATGATATCGAATCCTACGAAAATGCCGTTGCTCGTTCCCTGATCATGGCGTACAAACCAGGTCAACGGGAACAGGCCTTGGCAATCGGGGCATCTCTTGGTTTTGTTGTAAAAAATGATGATATAAAGGATAAATCTATAGTTTTCCAAAGAACAAGGCCGATAACAAAAGAGGACATAGCATTCATAGCATCAAAGCAATCGGTACTCCGATATTTTGAGCCGAATAGCAGAATTAGCCACACCACATACACTCCAACGGATATTCTGACATCAGATATTAAAGACCGAAAGGTTCCGGTAAAACCCGAACTTCTTGAGAAGCTTCAGGCTCCTCAATCTGCAGATGAAATAGAAAAAATTGCTGATGAACTTTTAAAACAGGATATCGATCCGGGTCTCATAGTACGTGCGAGCAGTCAGGCGCTGAAGGAAATGCTTGAAGCGCGAAACGAGGATCAGAAGATTATTGATGACCCCGAGGAATATAACAAGATTAAGTCCAGACAACTGTTTATAACCTATCGACCAGGAAAGCGGGAAGCTGTTATAGCCTTAGCGCAAGAGCGTGGCTTGAAACTTGTGAGTGAATTCCCACGTATGTATTTCTCAACGTTTGAGTGGCCGAAGGAAAAGCCCATCACGCGTGAGACGCTCGATGCTTTCAAAAAGCATCCAAACGATATCCGCAGTGTGGGGCCGAATTATTCTGTGACTCCGGCAGGGGAGGAGCCAAAAGAGGAGCCGAGAACACCAAAAAAGGATCCCGAAAAGGCAGAGAAGCTGCAGATCGTAACCAATCTTGAGGACTACGAAAACGCCTTTTCCAGGCGCGTGATCATGCATCATAAGATCGATAAGCGTCTGGAGGCAATTGCCATCGGGAAGTCGCTTGGTTTTGTGGAAAAAGAAGGTGAAACAAAAGCCAACTCCATTGTCTTCCAGAGAACGAGAACACTGACAGGAGCGGATATTGCTGCAATCGCATCGCGTAGTGACGTTATCAGTGCATTTGAACCGAAGAGGAGATTGCTGAAATATACACCATCGTCTAGAGAGTTTCTCATTCTGGATATGCGAGAGCTCAATCTCTTGCCTGATGAGAAAATTTCTATGAAGCTTGTATTTCCGAAATCCAAAGAAGAAGTCGAATCGGTTATCGATCAATTACGAAAACTAGAAATTGATCCTGGACTCATCAACCGCGCTAGAGATGAGGCACTCGAAGAACTTTCTCGTAAGAAAGGTCCAGAAGTACAGCCTCGGACACCAGACAAACCTGTAAAAACGCCAGATTTAAAAGACACCCTGAGCATCGAAGTGAGACCCGGTGTATCTTTCGAAATTCCTTCTAATTTTAAGCTCATCGTCGAACGGAAAAACGGCGTGCAGGTGGAGATCGATCAGTCCATTATTCGCAGCATTCTAGAAATGAAAAAGAAGGCTTTGGATAGCGGAAAGAGTGAAAAGCAAACTACCGAAGGTGAGGTGAATTTTGCAAACGGCGAAAAGATGACTTTTGCCGAAGTGTTTGCCACTGTAGAAAATAATGCCGCACGCATACCAAAGCCACCGACTGAGCCAATTGATAAAAACGATGTCCGCACCTCAAAGATCAAATTTGCTCCAAGACCACCCGCTGAAGAGTCACGGCCGGATACCTTGCGCATACCAGATGCGCCTCCGAATCCATTTTCCGAAAAAAAAGTTGCACCAAGATCAGGGCCAAGCTCAAGGCCGCTTGATCCTGTCGATGATACCGATAAAATTCTGCAAGACATCGAGAGCAAGACGACGAAGCCGCGAAAGAGAATGGATCCCATCCAGAATGAAAAATTCGAGCTTTCTGAAAAAAATAAGAAACAATTCACCGATCGTCTTGAGAAACTTGATCTTCGGCAGCTTGAGCAACTCGGCGAGAAATTTCTGAATGCGAACTACCCCCAACCCTCTAAAGAGGACAAGGCCAAAGGAGCTGCTCCTCGACCTCCACGTGAGCCCCTTATTTTTTCTGACAAGGCAGAGGCTGTGAAGACACTTTTGAAATGGATACGATCAGATGAAGAAAACAAGCTCATGGATGAGCAACTGAAGAGTATGGAGAAACCTGAATCCCCAGATATGAAAACTTCGGAACCCCCCTTGAAGCCTCTCCGAGCAATAGATAAAAAAGGGGCAGCTTTAGAAAGGTCAGCGCTGCCCAAGGTGGTACTGGAAACATCTTCAGACACTCGTATTCAAAAGTTGAGAAATGATATCAAAAATGATCCAGCATATAAATTATCGACTCTTCGCGAGGCTGTTCAGAAGACAGTAGTCGGTTCCAGTGCTCCGGTTCCGGAATATCTTCGTGCTTTGATTAGCCTTGTGAGGGAGGTGGCTGCTAAATCGAAGGATGACAGAGAAGAGCCTGTATTCGCTTCCATGCAGCAGCGCTTACAGGATGCTCTTCAAGTAGTATCCCCAGAGATTCAAACACCTCAGGATTTCCTTGATCTCACGAATACATACTACAAAATGTCTCGCGAGCACCTTATTTTACTGCTTAAAGTCCTGCCGGATTTAACGGAGGTACAAAAGAAATTCACAGCGGATAATTTGATTCCAGGAACAGCTCTGGATCCATCGAAACAGTCTTTTATGACACTGAAGGATATTGCAAATTCTGTAGACCTGAATGATATATCGTCGCTCAATAAAGCTCTCGCTGATTTGGAAGCGCTTAAAAAAACTTTGGGCGATCGTTTCCCAGAATTTACAGAAATCAATGATGAATCAAAGCAGCGGGAATTCGCCCCGTATCTCATCAGGAGATTCTTGTTAGATGTCTTCTACACCAAAATTATTTATAGTAAGAAGTTGATTGAATGGTTTCCAAAAACTTTGAAAGAACTTTCTGAAGGCATGGCAAACGACCCTGTGATAAAAGTGAGTCTTATTCGCAACTACATAACTGAGCTGAGGACCAAACCTCAGCAGGATATTACTGCATTCCGCGCTGCCCTTGATCTCGTGAACGCAGAGATTGCAAAAAGCACTAACAATTATGATATACGCGAATTGGGCACGTTTAAACAAAGTCTTGAAAATGATATCCGCAGGCTTTCTGTGCCAAAAGGAAAAAATCTATCTGCTGAATCTACAAAGACCGAAACCGTTCCAGAGCCTTCAGTGGAGCCTAAAGCTCGCGAAGTAAAAAAAAAGCCTGAACGAGAGGAAGAAAGTACCGTAGATACTCCAAAACCTGAAGAAGAGACGAGACTTGAGATGCCTCCTGCATCCAAGGATGCTCGTATCCAAAAGTTAAGAGAGGGTATCAAAAAGAATCCAGCAGGAAAAATGGAAACTCTTCGTGTATTTGTAGAAAGCATAGAGAAAGGGCCGAAGGCTTTGGATCCAGAATATCTTCGTGCAGCTATAGCTCTCGTGGAAGAAGTATCAGAACAATCCAGTGATACTCAGAGAGCCACTCTGGCGCTATCTTTGGGAATGTTAGAAGATGCACTCCAGGTGGTAGATCCGGAGGTTCAAACGCGTCAAGATCTCGTTGATCATATCAAAAGATACGAACAAATGCCTTTGAGTCAATTGGTCGAAGTTTTGAAATTTATGCCAGATTTGACCGATGAACAGAAGAAATATGTTGCGAAAAATTTGGTTCCTGGAACGCCACTGGATCCTAAAAACCAGTCTTTTGCGGAATTGAAAGTCATCGCAAATGCTTTGAAAGTGGATGATAGTACTTCACTCGATACAGCTCTAAAAGATTTGGGAGCACTTGCAAGAACTTTGGGTGATCATCCTTCGGCAATGGGCAGATTAAATAAGATGACGAAGCTAGGAGAATTTGGTCCCTATCTTATGCGGAGAACATTGATACGTATGTTCTCAAACGAGGTCTTTGATGCGAAAAGGGCACTGGAATCCAAGAAGAAGAAAGGGGAAAAGTCCGATACTGCAACCAGCTCAGAGCCAAAGAACCTCACAGAAGCGCAGCGCAGCAATCAGCGCAAAATCGATGCTGCAAAAGCCAAGCCAGATCGTTGGATTCCTGCGAGTGAAATAGGCGGTACCGAGGGGTACTCGTATTGTTACGTATCCAAGTCACAGACTCTGTATGCACGCAACAAGGATGGTTCCATCCTCTTTCGTTTCCATCCAGAGACACTGAAACATGAAGAAGTACCTGCCAAATCTAGAGAGGGTTTCGGCTTGCCTCAAGATCGCACACCTGAATATGAGAGCAATCAACGCAAGATCGATGCTGCAAAACTCAAACCCGATCGTTGGCTCAAGGCAAATGAGGTCGGCGGTGCAGCAGAGTATATGTATTGTTACGTTGCAAAAACGCAGACGCTGTATGCCCGCACTCTTGATAGTTCCAAGCTGTACCGCTTCAACGTGGATACATTGAAGCCAGAAGCAATACCTGTCACTTCCAGAGAAGGTATGGGCTTACCCGAAGAGCCCGTCAAAGAGCCCGTCAAAGAGCCCGTGAAAGAGCCCGTCAAAGAGCCCGTCAAAGAGCCCGTCAAAGAGCCCGTCAAAGAGCCCGTGAAAGAGCCCGTGAAAGAGCCCGTGAAAGAGCTCTCAATGGAATCTCAAAAAAGCGATGTTGATAGCACTTCCTCAGAGCCGCGGCAACTTTCGGAAGTACAGCGCAATAACCAGCGCAAAATTGAAGCTGCAAAAGCAAAACCGGATCGTTGGCTTCAAGCGAGTGAGATCGGTGGCACCGAGGGGCAAGGCTATTCGTACTGTTATGTTGCAAAGTCCGAAAATCTGTATGCACGCAATCGCGATGGCAGCATGCTTTTCCGTTTCAATCCGGAAACCCTCATTCATGAGGTTGTGGCTCGAGGGTCCGTTGAAGGTTTACCTGTAGAGCGTTCTCCCGAATACGAGCGCAACCAGCGCAAGCTTGATATCGCAAAGGATCGCCCTGGCAATTGGCTCACTGCGGCTGATATGGAAGGAACGAAGGGATATGTGTATTGCTACGAAGCTGCAGCGAACAAGCTCTATGCCTATGACCTTGGCAATCGTGCTTTCACCGTTCTGCAGGATTCGGGAACGGAGTGGCGCCCTGAGCAATGGCGCGAGGGAATGCCCCGTTTGCCGGATTATCTCTTCACAGCCACAGGTCCTCAATTTGTCGGACGATACGGGCAAAGGATCGCCAGCCTTGAAGCAGAAAAGAGCAGCGGAATATCGGAAGAGAAATACATCGCAATTGTCCGTGAAGCGGTGACTACTGCCGATGAATATCATACTTTTGAGGAATTGTTCATGAACCCGACTTCTGCCAAATACGCCGTTCTTCCTGAGCAGGTGTTGCGCGCTATCCGCGAGCACGGAAAGAAGCTTACAGGATTGGATACTGTAATTTCCGCATTGGAGAAGGATTACGGTATTAAGATTGAAACGGAGGCTATTCAAGAGGGAGTCGAGAATAAGGCAGTTCCACTCTCTCTGCGTTCTCTGGCTCAGGAGATGCAAGTCTTGCGGCAGAAATTGGAGTTGTATCCAAGAGAATTTCTCCATGTTGCCAAACCACCAAAGATCTACCTGATGCAGGAATGGCAAAATCTTCACAAAAATGAATGGATCGGTGCTGGGGGATTTTCTTTTCAAGGAAATGCGATTGGCGTAAAGGACGTCAATCATGCTTTCAATCACGAGCTCTTGCATACTGCTGAATTTCGACTGGGTCTCTTTACGAACAACAACCATGCATGGGCGGAGAAAGCGCACGGTCCAAAGTATCAAGAGCAGAATATATATGGAGCAAGCGGGCAGGAAGCGATTGCCAAGAAAAATAGCTCGTCCGAACGTCCGAAAGGATTTACTTCGCCGTACGCAAGTAAAGGCGGTATCGATGAAGACCAAGCAGAAACTGCGGATCGCCTAGTTGCTGGCCCCAATTCCTACAAAGCAGTAATGACGTGGGCTCAAGAGGAACCTGCACTTGCCGCCAAGGTGGAAATGACAAAGCAATTCTATCGTTTGCATTCTCAAGGATTGATGGATGACCAGTTCTGGACGGATTTTTCTTCGGGCAAGACCATCAATGCCCAGTATTGGGATGGGCGCAGAAACAAGAGCAAGTAGTGGAGAAGAGCCGTACATAAAACGTACCCGCCGACCAGAGGCCAGCGGGTAATCGTCCTGGGGTGAGCTTTGCACATCCCATCGTTTTCATTCCCAAATTTGTCCGGTGGGCCTCCATTTTTTGTCGACCCACTCGACGAAATGCAAGTAGACCCTCTCGGTACCGTCGAGATGTGTGACGGTGACCAGATAGCCTTTTGCTTTCGTGCTTCGTAAGGATTCATGGACAGAATCTCCGGCGGCCAGTTTCCAACTGGTCTTGTTGCCATCGACGAAGGTTGCGCCGTCATTATCCCATGATTGTACAGTGTAGTAGCCGACTTCCGTTCGGCTCTCCATTGGAGTTGCAATCGCTCTTGGTGGAGGTATTGCAGCAGGAGGAGGTCCAGCTATGTGTTCGGATGACACCATAGAAGGGGCGGGCCCCTCCTCAATTTTTTCCCACCCTCCGGGTGGCTCTCTGTAGAGCCGCTTGTCGTACAAATGGCCTTGGTGCTGGCCCCAGACCGGCTGACGCGAAAGGTAGTCATAGTAGCCACCATAAGGGCCGATGTAGCCCGGACCCGGTAGCCATCCTGCAAAGCCCGGTGTGTTGACGTACCATCCCGAATACTTCGCGAGAGGGGAGGTCACCACGGACATCTTTGGCACAGTTCTGCGATCGATCGGAACCCAGAGTTCCCGTAAATTTCCTCCGCTGTAGTTACCCGAATAGGAATTCCCGCAGGAATTCGTATAGCCGGAGTAGCTCTCTGTGAGTCCGCCCGTAGGTTGGTAGTGCTCCCCGTAGTGGTACGAGTTGTACCCGTTCGAATTGAAGTACCAGGGGCGTCCTTCGATGCGTCCCTGACCCAGTGTCAGGTGGCTTGGGAGATTGCGCGCGTAGTGCGTGGATGGGTACGGGACACTCAGTGGCCGACCATTGTCGTCGTACTGGGGCTCTTCACTGGGAGGTGCGGTAAAGAGTGTCCTGTGTCCTCCAACAACAGGAACGCCGGTGATGGCAACTCTGCCATCGGCTTGGACTTCAGATTGAAGACCGAGCAACAAAAGAAGCAAGATGAACATTCGCATGATTTTGACTCCAAAATGGTGTGAAAGCTTTCCCCCACGACTCTTCTTTCCGCGTGCACGGTATCCTTCATCTGCACAAGGTTAGTTTTTCCACAGGTGGGGACACCATGGAATCTGAAGCCTTCTGGAGAACATCTCCAAAAAAAAGCGGCTTCATCTTCGGAAGAAAGAAGAGCGTAGGGAGAGGTGATGTGAAGGAGCGGTTGATTATAATAAACCGAAATACGATATTTGCAATGATGGAAGCTAAAAGAACCTCACTGAATGGGACTCCTCCATATCTCCGTAACAGATCAATCTTGATCCGAAATTTTCTTGGACATAGAGTCAGTATTCTCATGAAAGAAATTGTCCTCTCTCCGGCTCTTTCGAAGCGGATCAAACAGGCGAGCGTGCAAGATGTCGATCTTCTTGCGAAGGATCTTGATGAATCTAAGAGGCATTGTCTGCACAGGCATAGCCAGAGAGTGTGGGAGAGACTTGCTCGGAGTGAACGAGAGACAATCCGCAAGAAGGTTGTCGACCAAAATGCTAGGAGCACATTTCCACGAACGAGATCTTCTTTTGAGGAATATGAATGTGTTCGAATCTTGGAGGCATTGCTCACTGCAAAGAAGTAGAGATTTTTCTGTACAAAGGTCAAAGATTTCTTGTATAATATCTTTATCACCATGAGAGGCCGTCCGAAGGGTTCTGTCCCTAGGAAATGCCTCTCTTTTTGTATGTCAGTTTGTCTCGCAAGCGATTCATGTAGGTAGTATGTGAAGAGAATTCTCGCAGGAGTCTAGAATATTTCTGTCGATCGGGAACAATGAGACGTTGAAGTTTGTGCTTTTGTACAAGATATGTTACAAGACAATGGAAGTCTCCGTCTCCAGAAACAATCACGGCCTGATGATAGTTTGGGTATTCGATCATGGTATGTAAT
This sequence comes from Candidatus Peribacteria bacterium, assembly GCA_943354555.1. Taxonomy (GTDB): domain Bacteria; phylum Patescibacteriota; class Gracilibacteria; order Peribacterales; family Peribacteraceae; genus 2-12-FULL-55-11. The sequence goes on from CALRCM010000002.1 coordinate 22,993, forward strand.
ACGAGTTCGGCGTCTACATTGCCTTTCATAAAGCGATGCCCGTTTTCCTGAATTTGCAGTGTTGGTTTGAAAATGAGGATATATCCGGCACTCCGCAACATGTCATATAACTTTTCATTTCCAGGGACGTGTCCTATAAAGACAAAAGCCTTCGATACCGAATATTTGTCATTGAGATACACACGGAATCTCCTCCAATCCAGTGACCATCCTTGGTCGCGGATGCCTAAGTGCAAATTTTGGCTATCGATGAAGGCAAAGTTATCTTGGGTCATCTTCTGATCCTATGGTTCCGATAGACAAAAACAAGGTGTACAAACGTACAACTATGATTGGCATTTTGCTTTTGCATCTGTACCCTCATCCCGATGGAAACACTTCTCCTCGCCGATGGAACCGCGTTCCACGGTCAGTCGTTTGGTGCTGCGAAGGATTGCGACGGCGAAGTCGTCTTCAACACCGGTATGGTCGGGTACCCCGAGAGCATGACGGACCCGAGCTATCGCGGGCAGATTCTTGTCTTTACCTATCCGCTGATCGGGAACTACGGCGTACCCAGCGAAGAAAAAAATCAGTGGGGTTTTTCAAAGAACTTTGAAAGTGAAGCCATTCATGTTCGCGGCATTGTCGTTGCAAATGTGTCAGAGGATTACTCGCACTTTGCAGCGGTGTCTTCTCTCGGGCGCTGGATGGAGCATCACGGCATTCCGGGGATTACCGGAGTCGATACAAGGGCGCTGACGAAGAAGCTTCGGGAGACGGGAGTGATGCTGGGGCGCATACAAATTGAAAATGGAAAATTGAAAATTGAAAATGAAATCCTAGATCCAAACACGCTAAATCTCGTTGCCGAAGTGAGTTGCACGGAACCCATTACCTACGAACCCGAGGGGGGGATCTGGAATGCAACGATCGTCGCATTTGATTGCGGCATGAAACGCAATATCCTCCGGAGTTTTCTGAAGCGCGGTATCCGCGTGCACCGTGTTCCGTGGAATTACGATCTGCAGAAATCCAAACTTCCGTATGACGGTGTCTTCATTTCCAATGGTCCGGGGGATCCGAAGGCCTGCAAGGAAACGATTGCCCAGATTCGGTGGAGTATCCAGCAGGGGATTCCTACCTTCGGCATCTGTCTCGGCAATCAGCTCATGGCGCTTGCGGTTGGTGGAGATACCTACAAGCTGAAGTACGGACATCGGGGGGTGAACCAACCATGTCAGGAATTGAAAATTGATCCTTCGTCAGGCTCAGGAGGAAAATTGAAAATGACAACGCGGTGTATCATCACCAGTCAGAACCATGGGTTTGCCGTTGACGAGAAGTCATTACCCAAAGGGTGGCATGTATGGTTTTCCAATGCGAATGATGGATCAGTGGAGGGAATTACCCACGAGTCCGGAAAATTCCGTGCGGTGCAGTTTCACCCCGAGGCGACTCCGGGGCCCGAGGATGCGAACTATCTCTTCGATGAGTTTGTAGGAAGCCTATCCGTAGCCAAAAAGTAGGCATGTACTTTAGGATCATTTTCCTGTATATTATTATGATGCCCAAGAAGAAGTTCACTTCTGGGATGGGGGAGGATTCGGTGCCGAGGAAGGCAAGATAGAAAAAGTATCCTTCGAAGATTTCGTCACGCTCATCACAGGCAAGCTTAGGATGACAAAGATTGCTACACTTGGATCATGGATTTCATCGTATTATCTTCGTCTCGTGGCACTGCGTTCCAGGCCGTTATTGATGCCATAGAGGATGGAAGTCTTGAAGCCCGCTGCCTCGGCCTCGTTAGCGATCGTGAAGATAGGGGATGTGTTGAGAAAGCGAGGGTGGCAGGATTGTCGGTGAGGATCGTGAAAAGGGAGAAAGGGGAGGAAAGGCAGGAATATGATCAGAGGCTGAATGAAACAGTTCGCGAACTTGCAAAGAATTCGGAATTAGCCAAGGTCATCATCGCTTGCATGGGCTGGATGTTTATCTTTTCGCCGTGGTTTGTTGGTCAGTGGAAAAATCGGATTCTCAATGTGCATCCAGCGCTTCTTCCGAAGTATCCCGGAGGGCATGCCATCGACGATGCATTGGATGCAGGGGAAACCGAGGCTGGAATGACAATTCACTGGATCGACGAAGGAGTCGATACAGGGAAAATAGTTGAACAAAAAAAGTGTTCAATATTACCGGATGATACTGTGGATACGCTCAAAGCACGCATACAGGAGCTGGAGAAGGAGTGGTACCCGAGGGTGCTGCAGGATCTTCACACGGGGAAATTGAGAATTGAGAATTGAAAATGGAGAATTATGAACGAAAGTCCATTATTCTTTGTTGTGTGCAGGGTAGGTAATTCTCAATTTTTAATTCTCAATTCTCAATTTGGCTATCCCCCGCTTCACCACCGTCTGCCTTAGTAACCGTGTGATCGCCCGGGACATCTACGAATTTCGTCTGCAGAAGCCTGAAGGATTTTCTTTCAAGGCAGGCCAGTTCGTGCTCTTTGATGTTCCTCTTGTTGAAAATCCACTGGACATCCAGACGCGCGCATTCTCCATTGCCTCTGCGCCATTGGAACAAGATCTTCTCTTTGTTGCGAAGATGAAAGAAGGCGGCAGAGCAAGCCGATGGATTGCCGAAGTCATTCAAGAAGGAACCCCTGTGACATTTCAAGGTCCCTTCGGCGCATTTGTCTTACATCCGGAAAATGCTAAGGACTACGCTATGATCTGCACGAGCACAGGCATCGCGCCGTTTCGCTCGCAGCTTGTCGAGTCACTTGGTACAGGCGACTGCCGCAGAATGGATCTGCTCCTCGGAGTGCGCTCGCAGGAGGATCTTTTCTGGGTGGAGGAACTGCAAAAGCTTTCACAGCAATATGAGTCATTTTCATTGCACATTGCCCTGAGTGGAGCCGATGCGGATTGGAAAGGCCATAGGGGGCGCGTACAGGCGGTTACCCATGCTGCAATTCCCGATATTGTTGCCCGCCAGATCTATGTCTGCGGTAATCCCAGTATGACACTGGAGATGAAGAAGCTCTGCGTGGAGCAGTGGGGAATTGATCGGAAGGAACTGCATGTTGAAGGATATATATAGATTGGGTTTATGGGGTTTGTAAGGTTTATGGGGTTTATTGGGTTATTCGCTTGCAAGAGAATTCCATAAACCCTACCAACTCCATGAACCCTATACACCCAAAAATATTCCCACATCATAACCCCTGAAACAGATCATTTTCTGAAGCTATTCCCGGTACCCATCCTTCATAGTCCGACAACGCAATTCCATGATCACGGATGATCACCGCGGGGATTGCTTGGGCTGCATTGCCCATCAGGAAGTTCGCTGCTGTTGCCAGCTGGTCTGCGACTGCCTCCTGTGTCATGCGGAGTTTCTTTCCAAAGAGATCAGACTTGCCTATGGAGGATTGCACGGGGTCCAAGCCGGATACGACAAGAGCGATTGCGGTAACGCCGATGCGACGTGGACGGCAGGTGGAGTCTGAGAGGATGATGGCAAACTTTTCTCTTTGCCTGTCCTGAGCTTTGTCGAAGGGCTCTTTTCTCTTTTCACTCAGTTGATTCTCCAATTTCCTCCGCAATCTCCGGACGCTCTCCACTGGATCCCTCGGCCATCCTATGCAGTACCCCTTCGGCGCATTGCTCTCGTCCAGTCCGGCGTTGGCAACGAGGATCGTTCCGGATGCCATGCCCTCGGGCTTCAGTTCTGTGAGCATTGCCTGCGGACAACCGGCAAGAACTTTTCCGTTCATACGCTTCACTTCATTCAGTACCGCCTGCCGGAAGTGAGGAGTCCCCCCGCAGCGTTTTGCCCATTGATTGGCTTCGGGAGTTGGAATGATTGATGAAAGATTGATCATTGCCCCTTCCGTAGTTGCGACGGCTTTTGAGGAAATCACAACGATGTCACCCGATCGGAGGCCGGCTTGCATCAATAGTGTACAAAGATCATCTCCCTGTTTGAGGATGGGTGATGGGACAGGAATCAGTTGCATGCAATGATTGTAGAGGTCATGAGCATTGTGAACATCCTATGTCGCCCTTCGATACGCCGCGCCGTGTCATGGTGAGTAGTCCGCCTCAGGCGAACGTATCGAACCACGACCGGCGCGGCTACTCAGGGTGACATACTTATTTTTACCACAGATCCTCCCGTTCTCCCTGCAAGAGGATCGTATCGTGGGTTACGGAATCTGTTGCGAGATCTACCCGTGAAAGCTGGATTTTCAGGAGAGCACTGGATGGATGATGGGCGATCAGATGTACAGGCATCTGTTGTGCAAGAAAGGAAACAGTTGCATGGGGAGGCAGTCTCCAGCGGATGAACCCCAATCCTGTTGATGTCTGTTCTACATCGTCGAGGCGGGCACCGCGCACTTCTCTCCTCTTCCACACATCGGGAAGGCTGAGCATAAGGGAAGATGAACTTTCATTGGTGAACTCCAGAATGGCAGCACCATGACGTTCGCTGACGTCGAGACTGATGGATGCACTTTCTGAATGTTCAATGGCAATCTGCTCTGTACCTTGTGTGTTCCACTCTAAAATTGTCGCTTTAAATGGGCCATTACTTAGCGCAGTCACTGCCATAAAGACCGCGAGAGCGACAAACGCATGTTCGGCAGAGCGACGCAGTGGATGGGAGGAGGAGTCCGACATGGGGAAGAGTGGCAGTTTGGAGTATACGACAATCGGACAGCGAGGGATATCCACCATACTTTTCCATATTCTTTTCTATGTTTTCCCGTCGCACTTTCTGCTATACTTTCTTGTATGGAGCTTGATCCGCACACCCTTCAGCAGATACTCCAGAGAATCTACCAGCAGATGCGCTGTCCGCAGTGCGGCAACCGCGTGCCGGTCGACTTTTCTTCCGTGCGCGTTGCTGCCGCGGGGTCACTTCTGCTACAGCTCAAATGCGATGACTGCAACGCATTCATCGTCCTCCATGCGTCCATACAGGGTGTTGGTAAATACGCACCGGAAGCCGAGCAGGGGAGTCTTACCAATGCCTCTTCTACGCTGGAGCTCAGCGGACAGGAGATGGATATGCTGAGTCAGGCGCTTCAGGAGTCCGATGGTTCTTTTGAAAAGCTCTTTGCGAAGTACGGGGCGGCGGAGAAGGAGGAGAAGAAAAATTGAGAATTGAGAATTGAGAATTTAGAATTATGATTGACCGTATGCAGCGGTATTTTTTTCCATTGAAGGCCAAAGTCATTCTTGTCACGGGATTGTGTTTTGTATGTAGCGGTTGCTCTACAGAAACAGTGGATATCCCAACTACGGCTACGGGTGCACTGATGATTGTGCCATCAGGTCTGGTTCAGAAGGTTTCAGATGCCGCCACGCTCATAAAAAATTCCTTCCATACTCTCGTTGAAGATGCGAAGGATCGTTCGGAAAATATTACGGAAGGTGCGCAGAAGATCAGAGAGGGAAAAGAGCAGATCGAAAAAGGAGTGCGGGGAGAATAAGGTTTGCTCGGTTTGCTCGGCCCCCGTCACTCAGCAAACCCAGCAAACTTTCTTAGAATCTGCACTTGCGTACACACACTTCATCCTTATAATACAGTCAATCCACCGGAGTCATTTCCCTATTTCAGACGAATAGCGCGAAATGGCTGCGGAGTTTCGTGCGTGAAATAATGCGAAACGCATGTGGGAGACGTACCAACGGTACGTCTCTACCGGAGCCACTTTTATCGCCAATTACCCTTTCCCTCTTCACGTCCATGCCCCCTCCTTCCGTTCAGAAGTCCGCAGCGACCGACAGCTTCGATGCCGTGGCGCTTACGGTTTCCTCCCCCGAAGACATCCTCGGATGGTCGCGCGGAGAGATCACCAAGCCCGAGACGGTCAACTACCGCACGCAACGAGCGGAACCGGACGGTCTATTCTGCGAACGTATCTTCGGACCTACGAAGAACTTCCAATGTTTCTGTGGCAAGTATAAAGGAGTGCGCTATGCAGGAGTCATTTGTGAGAAGTGCGGTGTGGAGGTGACGAGGAGCATTGTCCGTCGCGAGCGCATGGGCCACATCAATCTCGCTGTTCCTGTTACACATATTTGGTTTTTACGGAGCTCGCCTTCCAGACTGGGACTTCTTCTCGATCTTCCGATCAAGACTCTCGAGCAGATTGTCTACTTCGCAGCGTATATTGTGATTTCGGTTGATGAAGATTCCAAGAAGATTGCACAGGCAGAACTGGATGAAGGCATCGATAAGCGCAAAAATCAGGTGAAGCGCGAGTATGAGGATGCAAAAAAGCAGCTGCAGGAGAGTAATGCAACGCGCGCTCAGCTTGATGCTCTCGACAAGGAGTTTGCCGACAAACTGGATTCTCTGAAAAACAACCACCGCGATGCCGCTGAAGATCTCAAGAATCTTATCGTCGGCGGTGTGCTGAGTGAACTGAAGTTCCGCGAAATGAACATGAAATTTGGTCATGTCTTCCGTGCAGGAACAGGAGCTGAATCCCTGAGAGAGATTGCGATGAATATCGATTTGCAGAAGCTCATCGATCAGTTGGAGAAGGATCGTGAGGAGAGCAGCGGCCAGAAGCTGAAGAAGATCATGAAGCGCATCAAGCTTGTGAGTTCGTTTAAGAAGGCTGGCATCAAGCCCGAGTGGACCATTCTCACACGCCTCGCCGTGATTCCACCGGACCTGCGTCCGATGGTGCAGCTTGATGGTGGGAGATTTGCGGCCTCCGATCTCAACGATCTCTATCGCCGTGTGATCAACCGTAACAATCGCCTAAAGAAACTTATGAGCATTGGAGCTCCGGAAGTCATCTGTCGCAATGAGAAACGCATGCTTCAGGAGTCTGTTGATACCTTGCTCAATAACTCTGCACGCGCCGGTAAGACGCTCTTCACCGCAGGTGATCGTCGCAAACTTCGCTCTCTCTCCGACATGCTTAAAGGAAAGCAGGGACGCTTCCGTCAGAACCTTCTTGGAAAGCGTGTCGACTACTCTGGTCGCTCCGTTATCGTCGTTGGTCCGCACTTGCGCCTCAGTCAGTGTGGTCTTCCAAAGGAAATGGCGATGAAGCTCTTCAAGCCGTTTGTGATCGGTCGACTCATCCGCGACGAATTTGCACATAACGTCAAAGGTGCTGAGCGCATCGTCCAAGACAGTGGCAAAGAGGTGTGGGACATTCTCGAGGAAGTCATCCACGACAAGTACGTCCTTCTCAACCGCGCTCCGACGCTGCACCGCCTTGGTATTCAGGCGTTTATGCCGCTTCTCGTTGAAGGACTTGCGATCCAGCTACATCCGCTCGTATGTGCCGCGTTTAACGCAGACTTCGACGGAGATCAGATGGCTGTACACGTGCCGCTTTCCGACAAAGCTCAAAAGGAAGCACGTGAACTTATGGCCGCATCCAATAACGTTTTGAAGCCTTCCGCTGGAGAGCCGGTGATTAACCCTGTGCAGGACATGGTGCTCGGTTGTTACTTCCTCACACAGGTGCACGAGGGTCGCAAGGGGCAGGGAATGGTGTTCGGTAGCCCCCAGGAAGCCATACTTGCGTACGATCACGATCTCATCAGTTTCCAGGCAAAGATCTCTGTGCGCTACACGCATCCGGATGGAACTCGCGAAATGGTCGAGACTTCTGTCGGACGCCTGAAGTTTCAGGAAATCGTCCCGCCTTCCTTGGGATTTTTGAACAAAACGATGAAGAAGAAGGACCTCAGCGACCTCATTGCAAAGTCTCTCGAAATCGCCGGTCGCGAGGAGACGGTGGCATTTGCTGATCGTATCAAAGATATCGGTTTCCACTATGCGACAAAATCCGGTCTTTCTATTGCACAGAGTGACATCCGCATTCCGCCCGAGAGAGATAAAATTGTCGAAATCGCAGGGGAAAAAGTTCGTGTGATCAACAACTACTTTTGGAAGGGTCTCATCACTGCAGACGAGCGCTACAGTCAGGCCATCCGCGTGTGGTCGAAGGCCAAAAATGAAGTAGCAACGGTGATGATCGCTGACTTCCTCACGGATCCTGAAAATCCGATCACCTACGTCATCGATTCAGGAGCTAGAGGAAACTGGGGCCAAGTCACGCAGCTTGCGGGTATGAAAGGACTCGTGGCCAATCCGTCCGGCCGCACCATCGAACTACCTATCCAGAGCAACCTCAAAGATGGATTCTCCGTTCTTGAGTTCTTCATCGCCACGCACGGAGGACGCAAAGGAAAGTCGGATACCGCCTTGAAGACCGCTGAGGCTGGTTACCTTACACGCCGTCTTGTTGATGCTGTTCAGGACATCATCATCCGTGAAGAGGATTGTGGCAGCACAGACTTCCATTGGATCACGCGTAAAGATAGCGAGAAGATCGGTGAGAAGTTCGAAACACGTATTTTCGGACGCATGCTTGCCAATGATGTGGAAGTGGGAGGAGAGGTCATTGCTAAGCGCAATCAGGAGATCGATTCTGTGATCATGGAGAAGATTAAGGAGTATAAAGTAGAGGCACTGCCGATCATGTCTGTCATGACCTGCAAGACCCTTCGCGGTATTTGTCAGAAGTGCTACGGTCGCGATCTTGGAGACAACAAGCCGGTGGAAATCGGTACGCCGGTTGGCATCATCGCTGCACAGAGTATTGGAGAGCCGGGAACGCAGCTCACCATGAGAACCTTTCACATGGGAGGTGTCGCCGAAGGCAGTGACATCACGCAGGGTCTTTCCCGTGTGGAAGAGCTCTTCGAGGCCCGCACCCCCCGTACTCCGGCCGTACTCAGCGATATCGCAGGGAAGGCAAAAGTATCCCACGCATCCGGACGTACAACCATCCAGATCACTGCGCAGGAACGCGGCGAAGATCGTTACCTCATTCCTGCCGGCTACCGTATCACGGTGAAGAAGGGGCAGCAGGTACGTGAACGCTCGGTCATCGCAAAGTCTTCTACGGACAAGTCGACCGTGAAGGCGCTGATTGCAGGAACGATTACGGTAACCGAGGGTGGAGAAGTACGCATTCGTCATGATGAGATTCAGGAGCGTATTCACGAGTTTGGTACACGCGAAACGGTGCTTGTAAAATCCGGCGAAATAGTCGAAGCCGGTCAGGCTCTGAATGCCGGTCACTACAATCTCCATGAGCTTCTTGAGAAGCAGGGAGCGTATGCTGTTCAGAATTACATCATTCAGGAAGTACAGCACATCTACTCTTCGCAGGGACAAACGATTAACGATAAGCACCTCGAGATTATCGTCCGCAAGATGTTTTCTAAGGTCCGCATCATCGATGCCGGAGATACAACACTGCTTACCGGTGAAACTGCGGACATTGGTGAGGTTCTGCACCAAAACGATCCTTTGGGTAAAGGAAAGAAGGTTGCAACCTATGAGCCTCTGCTCCTTGGTATCACCCGTGCAGCGCTAGCAACAGACTCTTGGCTCGCTGGTGCTTCCTTCCAGGAGACCATCCGCGTACTTGTGGAAGCTGCTACAACCCGTCGTGTCGATACGCTGCAGGGTCTTAAAGAAAATGTCATTATTGGTCGCCTTATTCCTACAGGTGAAGTTTTCCGCCAGCGTTATATTTCTGAAAAAGCTGAGAAGGCAGCTAAAGAAGCCGCTGGAAAATAGGTCTTGAGTGCCTTTTTTCTTTACTCTTTCCTCCTTTCTCCCTACTCTCCCACCGCAATGCCTACCGTCAATCAACTCATCCGCAAAGGTCGCAGCCAGAAGCGTCGCAAGAGTAAAGCTCCTGCACTCCAGTACACCTGGAATGCGCTCAACATGACTGCAGTACCGCTACCCAAGGGTGCTCCCTTCAAGCGTGGTGTCTGTATAAAAGTCACGACCATGACGCCGAAGAAGCCGAACTCCGCTCTCCGTAAAATCGCCCGTGTGCGCCTCACAAATGGTCACGAAGTGAAGGCCTACATCATGGGAGAGGGGCATAATCTTCAGGAGCACTCCGTCGTCCTTGTCCGCGGTGGTCGCGTGAAAGATCTTCCGGGTGTGCGCTACCACATCGTCCGCGGTATTCTCGATACCGAAGGCGTACGCGACCGCAAGCAGGGCCGTTCCCGCTACGGTGCCAAGAAACCCAAAGCCGCCGCTTAACGTATTTCTTCTTTTTCTCACTACTACCGACCATGGCTAAGCCCGTCAAGCAATACATCCCAGAAGGTTCCGATCCTCAGATCGAAAAATTCATCTGCTGCCTCATGAAGGAAGGCAAGAAGTCCATTGCACGCAAGCTCTTCCATGATGCTCTCGACATCATCAAGACGCGTACGAAAGATGCTCCGATGGAGGTCTTCCAGAAAGCTTTGCTCAATGTGACGCCGCTTGTAGAGGTCCGTCCGAAGCGTGTTGCCGGTGCGGTGTACCAAGTCCCTATCGAAGTAACACCCAAGCGCCAAGTAGCCCTCTCCGTACGTTGGATTCTTGATGCTGCCCGCAGCCGTAAAGGAATGCCGATGGCGCAGCGTCTTGCCATGGAGCTCCTCGATGCTTCTGCCGATCAGGGTGCAGCGTTTAAGAAGAAGCAGGATGTGATCAAGATGGCGCAGGCCAATAAAGCTTTCGCGCATCTCGCTAAATAATATCTATTTCTACGAGCCATCCTGAGCTTGTCGAAGGGTGGCGCAGGCGAACAAGGCCTTCGCGCATTTGGCGAAGTAATTTTCTTCTCACGATGTTTACGAGATTGAGGTGCAGTTTTTTTGTAATACAATATGTCTACACGTTGTCAGTTGTACGTTCGTACACCTAGACAATTTTCCTTTGAGGAATATCCTCGGGGTTCATGCTGACGGATCCAACAGCACCGGCGACGAAGCAGGATATTGCTCTTCTTATGGAGACGATCAGCGCGCTTTATGAAGCGATTACTGCAATGCGAACGCGCATTGATGGGGTGGATAATCGGTTTATTGCAATGGAAAAAACTATGAAGGACTGGAAGGACGAGATTATTCGTCACTTTGATGTTGTTACGGAGACACTCGACCGTGATTTGCGTGGTGCTTTCCGAGATCATACCTCGGTGAATACCAACCGCTTTGGTGTCCACGATAAGCGCATTGCCCGATTGGAGCGGCATACAGGCCTTGTGAGCCGCTAATTTCCTTGTGAAGCAGATTGCATCCCAGGGCCTCTTTCCGTATATTCTCTTGGAATTCCGGATGCTTCGGCATCCGCTCCGGGTGCCTTTTTTCTACTCCCGCTCCCGTCTTTGCCCTCTACCTATCATGGACCTCAAGAACGTTCGCAATATCGGAATTATCGCTCATATTGATGCCGGAAAGACCACAACGTCTGAGCGCATCCTTTTTTACACCGGAAAGAACTACAAGATCGGCGAAGTGCACGAGGGCGAAGCGACCATGGACTGGATGGAACAGGAGCGCGAGCGCGGTATCACCATTACTGCTGCTGCAACACAGTGTCACTGGAAGGCACAGAACGTCGACGGGGTGGAGACAGAGTGCATCATTAACCTCATCGACACTCCTGGTCACGTGGACTTTACCGCAGAAGTGGAACGCAGTTTGCGCGTGCTCGACGGAGGATGCGTGGTGTTTGATGCCTCGCAGGGTGTAGAACCGCAGAGCGAAACCGTCTGGCGTCAGGCCGACAAGTACAATGTTCCGCGACTCGCGTTCATCAACAAGATGGATAAGACAGGCGGAGACTTCTTCATGTCATTGGCTTCTATCCACGACCGGCTCAGCAAGAGCGCTGTCGCCATTCAGCTCCCTATCGGTGCCGAAGACACGTTTAGCGGTCTCATCGATCTTATTGAAAAGAAAGCGTACAAGTTTGAAGGTGCACATGGTGAGAATCGCATAGAAATTCCTATTCCCGAGGAAATGATGCAGGACGTGAGCGAGTACCGCGCGGTCCTCATGGAGAAGATCGCTGAGGTGAACGATGACCTTATTGATGCGTTCCTTCAAAATGGTGCTCTCACGGACCAGCAGATCCGCACTGGCCTAAGAGCAGGTACCGTGAGTAACAAACTCTATCCTGTACTTTGTGGTTCTTCACTGAAGAACGTTGGTGTGCAAAAAATGCTTGACGCAGTTGTTGCCTATCTGCCTTGTCCTCTCGATATTCCTTGTTCAAAGGGCTTCAATCCGCACACGAATGCAGAGGAAACGCGCAAGCCGGATAACAATGAACCCCTTTCCGCGATCGCCTTTAAAATTGCGACAGATCCATTCGTTGGAAAACTTACATTCGTTCGCGTGTATTCTGGAGTTCTTCAAACAGGATCATTCGTTCACAATCCTCGCAATGGCGCACGTGAGCGCATTGGTCGTATCGTTCGTCTCCATGCAAACCAGCGTCAGGAAATCGACAAGATCGAAGCAGGGGATATCGGGGCTGCTATCGGGCTTAAAGATACGCGTACAGGAGATACACTCTGTAGCGAGGACAAGCCGATCCGTCTCGAAGCGATTACCTTCGCCGAGCCGGTGATCAGTATCGCTGTAGAACCCAAGACCAAGGTGGACCAAGAAAGGATGGGTATCGCTCTTCAGAAACTTTCCGAAGAAGATCCTACCTTCCGTGTGCATAGCGACGAGGAGACGAACCAGGTCATCATCTCCGGCATGGGAGAGCTACACCTTGAAATTATCGTTGACCGTATGAAGCGTGAATTTAAGGTAGAGACGAATGTTGGTCAGCCGCAAGTCGCTTATCGTGAAACGATTCAAAAGGAGATCGAGCACGAGGAGAAGTACGTGAAGCAAAGTGGTGGGCGCGGTCAGTTCGGTCACGTATTCTTCAAGATCTCCCCTCAAGCTCCGGGGATGGGGTACGAATTTGAAAACTCCGTTGTGGGTGGCCGCATTCCGCGTGAGTTCATCAAGCCTTGTGATCAGGGATTCCAGGAAGGTATGAGCCGTGGCATCCTTGCTGGCTACCCTGTGGTAGACATCAAAGTAGAGCTCCTTGACGGGAGCTACCACGATGTGGATTCCTCGGAATTCGCTTTCAAGACCTGCGCAAGTATCGGTTTCCAGGAGGCTGCAAGGAAGGCTGATCCCACGCTTCTCGAACCGATTATGAAGGTTGAAGTTGTCACGCCGGAGGAATTTATGGGTGATGTGATGGGCGATCTCTCTAGCCGTCGCGGACTCATCGAAAATACTTCCAATCGCGGACTTGCCAAGATCATCGAGGCTAAAGTGCCTCTTGCTGCGATGTTCGGGTATGCAACAGATGTACGCTCCATGACCCAAGGTCGTGCGAGTTATTCCATGGAACCGAGTCACTACGACAAGGTGCCACGTAACGTCGCCGAAGAGGTCATTGCGAAGCGGTCGGGCGTGGCTCGTAAGAGGTAGTCTCTCAGGGTAACTTGGGCAATGCGATCTGGTTGCCGCGTGCAAGATTATCGAGAAATATCCATGACCCGACGATGCCTTCTTCAAAATGGTCTTTAGGCTGAAGGGGGTCGATTTTACAAGCAGGAATCAATGCCTGAAACATTCTTAATCGTTCTGCGACAATCTTTTTTAGAATCTCCGGGAAAGGTGCAAATTCTGAAAGTACCTCGTTCTCTATCATTGGACAACTATGATCCTCCTGACCGGCATACAGACGATTGCAGAGGATTTCATGACTGAGAGTTACGGTGCGCAGATGAGTGTGTGCAATCACATCTGCAGAAACCATCAGGTTGTGGCCACCTCTCATACCGGTGAAGTTGGGCACGGAAGGGGCCGCTTCAGGTGCTATGATGCCATAGGTATATTCCGCTTTGCGAAAAGGAAAAATCTCTGTGCGCACCAAATACTTTCGTAGTGCTTCAGGGAGTTCTTCCGGTCGGAAATGGTAGGGGGCAAGTTCCGTCATGGCGATTGCAGGGGTGCTTCAGTCCACACATCATCACTGAATTCGTATTGTTCCATCAATGCCTGCAGCCGGCTGGATTCCTCTGGAGATAGTCCTTCCGGATAACCGACTGGGACGGTCAGTGTCCATCCAAATGCCTGCCTTGCAAAAGCTTCTATCTCCAGAAATTTTTCCATAATTGCATCGTGGTGCTCAGGATGCTCCCGGAGTGAAAAGCAGCAGATATCTGCTGTGTCATGGATATAGCGTTCTAGTTCAGCGGTATCAGCCATTGAGCCAAATTCTTCGCTTATGGATGAGAGAAGTGTCATAGACAGTTAGAGATTATGGCTAGCTTTAGGACTTTTCAACACTATTGATCATCTTTCCTCGAATTTTACTGTATTAATACATTGACACACCTTCGCTCGGCTGATACAGTATTCCCGTTATGGGTAAGCGAACCTTCACCGAAGGCACATGGAAAAATGATCCGCGGTTCAAGCGGCTCTGCAAGACGCTGCTCGATTGTGCCAATGAAGCCGAAATGGCAGCCTTCCTGCGGGATGTTGGGACCCTTTCTGAGCTCTACACCTGGTGCGAGCGCTTGGATGTTGCGGCACGACTGCAGGAGGGCCAAAGCTATCGCAAGACATCCCAAGTGACAGGCGCGAGCACAACCACAGTCACACGTGTTGCGAGTTTCTTGAATGATGGGGAGGGTGGATATCAACGCACGCTCGCATCGTCTCAGCATCATCATGCCTCTTCCCGTATGCGGGGAGAGGATGGTGTCGGTGCTCGAAAATAGAGCATATGCCGATATCGCCCCCTCCTCGCGGAGGGCGTTTTTCTGCTTCAGCAGAGAGATGTACCTGAACTTTGTGGTTTAGGTGAATGGTGTGATCGGTCTTTGAAAACATCGGAAAGAGGAGATCTTATGCGACCGGATTTTGAACGCGGCGGTGGCCTCATCAGAGCCATTGCTCAATGTAGGAGTTCCAACGTGGTTCTCATGGATGCCTATATGAATGAAGAGGCATTCAATGAGACATTGCGAACGGGAACTGTCGTCTACTTTTCCAGAACAAAGCAGAGGCTATGGCGAAAAGGAGAGGAGAGTGGAAATGTTCAGCTTGTTGTGGAAATCCGCATCAACTGTTACCGAGACTCCATTCTACTCTTGGTTGAGCAACGTGGTGGAGCAGCTTGCCATGATGGTTACGAGAGCTGCTTTTATCGAAGGATTGAACACGATGGTTCGCTTACCGTTGTCGGTGAGCGTGTGTTCGATCCATCTCAAGTCTACAGAAAGTGAGCAACAATCATGAAGCGTGTGAAATTTATCCTACCCAATGGAAGCCTTGGCCCTGCATTCCGAAAATATCTGGAGCCGGAATACGTCATTCCACAACCAGATCGCACGGGGTTCTGCGGAACGGTGAATGGTATCGATTTCTATCAATTGGATCGACGCACCATTCCCCGCTTTCTCCAGATGGCTGACTTCGATGCCGGTCTCACAGGAAGCGACCTACTTCTCGAAAGCGGCGTCGAAGGCTTGGAAGTGATCTGCGAAGTGCCATTCTCCCGGTCGAGCGAGCGACCCACGCGGTGGGTGCTTGCGGAGCCGATGGGATCTGTTCCTTGGCAGTACGGTCAAACAGTGCAGATTGGTTGCGAACTTCCTCGATTCGGAAGGATCATCATGGAACGAAGCAATCCAGGTTTCCTGTTCGACATTGTCACCATCAGTGGCAGTGAAGAGCCACAGGTAGATCATGGGCTTCTCAGGATGGTGCTCGTGGTCACGGAATCTGGAGACAGTCTCAGGGAAAACGGTCTTCAAATCATTCCTGGTTGTCAGGAGATGTTCATCAGCAATCCTGTGATCATCGCGCCCCCCGGTCTTTCAGACGATGCACGCGAAAAGCTCGCAGCCCTTTCTGCGACACTTCGCTGTGGTGTCGGTGCAAGATCCCACGTGATGATCCTTTGCGATCTTCCAAATCGGACGGATGTGGAGCGTCTTCATTTGCCGTCCTCTGTTGCCCCGACGACTGGCCATCTTATAAAAGAAGGTTGGTACTCCTGTGCAGTCTGCATTCCTCTTTCCGATCAAGGAAGAGTCCTCGTCTCGCTTGAACGCGCCGGTGCCAAAGGCATCGTCGTCCAGAGCGTGCAGGGATATCTGCCCTGATTTCTTTCTCCATCACACCACTTTACCCAGCCCCTCCGGGGGCTGGGTCTTTTTGTAGTTTTGGTTGATTTTGGCATGCTACTACCCTATAATGGTCAGTACACGTCCATTATAGACCTATGAAGACTATTCGCATCCAAGTGGGCAAAGACATGGAACAGGTGCTTAGGGCACTCAAGGCACGCTACCCGCTCCTCGATAACGTCGAGATCATCAAGCTTTCCCTTTCAGAGTTCTACCACGATGAACGTAAGCAACCTCAGGACCTTGGCGCACAGGGATTGCGTAGCAGACTGGAACAATTGCCTGAGCTGACATTGACCTCAGAGGAGCGTAGCGACATTACGGAATCTATTGATGAAGCACAGCGTGAAAAAGGCGTTGTACTTTCCATCGAACACGTACAAGAGCACGTCCGATCTCGTCGCAAGCGGTCGTGATGTTCGTGCTTCGCTTCCACAGTCGGTTTCTGAAGAAGTGGGAGTGGTATTCTTCACGAGATCCTTCAGTTGATGTGAGCATTGCCGCTGCGCTCAAGCGACTCGAACTAGATCCGCTCATGCCTGCTTTGCGTTCGCATAAAGTCCGCGACAGAAACAATCGTATCGTCTTCTCTTCCAGAGTAACGGGTGATCTGCGCATCCTCTGGGACTATCGCGATGCAGAGGCACATGTGATCGATCTTTTGGATCTCGGTGGTCATAGTGGAAAGCGCAAGGTGTATCGCTAGGAGAAGGGCATCCATCACACCACTCTGCCTCTCCGGGGCTGGCTTTTTTTTATGGACAGTTTTTCGATTATCCCTGTATAATGAACTCTATGGCATCAATAAAAAAGTCCGCTCTTCCCAAAGGCCTCTCCGTTGAGCTTATTCCGGACCCGGAATTGGGAGGTTTTACGGCGCATGTTCCCAATATTCCTGCGTATGGGGAAGGCGAAACAGAACAGGAGGCCGTTGCCGATCTGAAAGAGGCCCTTGAGGGATACATCGAAGCATTCGGTTTGGACGATGCTCTTTTGCGTCTCAGCAACCCTTCAAAAATTCTCTTTGTAAACTGGACGCTGGAAGATCTTCATGCCTAAGTTGCCGCGTGCATCGGGGGTACAAATGCTTCGGTTTTTGCAGAATCAGGGATTTCAGCTTCGGCGGATCAGCGGCAGTCATCATTTTTTTGCAAAAGGGACTCTACGCACTTCCGTGCCTGTCCATGGTAATAGACCTGTGAGGACAGGGACATTGAGAAGCATTCTCCGTGATATCCAGATGAGTCCGGAGGAATTTATGAAAGTTTTTTACGAGTAATGTCATTTACACTTGTTGCATTGGATCACACCCCCTTCATCCATCGCTGCATTGCTCTTGCCGAATACGGCTGCGGCCATACCGGTATCAATCCTATGGTGGGCGCTGTGCTCGTTCGTGATGAAAAGATCATTATAGAAGCTTTCCATGAGGAGTTTGGCAGTCTCCATGCTGAAGCTTTATTGATCAAAAAATGTGTTCAAAAAATACAGCAAGAGGACAGGCTCTATATCAATCTTGAACCTTGCTGTTATACAGAGAAAAAGACGCCGCCATGCACGGATGCCATTATCAAGAGTGGCATCAAACATGTGATTGTTGGAATGCTTGATCCAAATCCCCAAGTATCAGGAAAGGGAATAGAGCAACTACGGAAAAATGGCATTGAAGTGATCTTTCCTATCGAGCGAGCACGATGTGTGTGGTTCAACAGGGGATTTGTCTCTCTCATGGTGAAAAGCCGACCTTGGATCACTATGAAAAAAGCACAGACATGGTCGGGCGCGATTGCCGGCGAAGATGGATCGAAGATGAAGATTACCAATACTGAACAAGATGCCTGGTCCCATCAGTATCTCCGATCAAAGCATGATGCAATACTCGTAGGAGTGGAGACGGTGGTGACCGATGATCCTCTGCTGACGTTCAGAATGAAGAATGAAGAATTACCTGCCGGCCGTAGCATTGGCGAAGGCTGGAGAATGAAGAATGAGCAACCGCTGCGGATTGTGCTTGATCCGCAATTGCGAATTCCATTGACTGCAAAAGTTGTGAGCGGGGAGATGGCGAAGGGGACGATGGTGGTAACGAAGCAGGCCGAAGATACCGAGGTAACCGAGGAGGCCAAGGAACAGATGGAAAAACTTCGAGAACGCGGTGTACGGGTTGTATCCATTCCGCTGAATGATGCAGGGGTTTTTGCTATGCAGGAATTGTTCCATGTTCTTACCACTCCGACAAAAGACTTCCATGGCCTCACCAGTATTCTTGTAGAGGGGGGCAGAAAAACATGGGAAGCATTCCGTAAAGCGAATGCTGTGGATTGCGAAGTGATGTTGATAGGTAAGAAACAGAGCCATATAGCGTAGAATGCCTATTTGTGCTAAAATAAAGAGGACATACACAGTATTACTATTATCTATGGAACCCATCTTTTCCTTCCGCAACGTCATACAGGCAACTCTGTCTTTGAAGCTTATGAAGGACAGTGAAATCCATGCTTGGGAGACATTGGTCGACCAGTTGGATGAAGCACATTTATCCGCACTGCATCAGCTATTTTCGGAGGAACATGAGCATCTTGCTTTGGCTCTACAATCCCTTGAAGATTACCTCAAATACTTTCACACCACAGAAGATCATCGCCACCAGTGGCTCTCCAAAATCGAGCATGAAGACCTCGGACTCCGGCATGCCATTGGCGGCATTCTCCAGAGCAAGCGTCACTGGATCAGTAGCCAGGTCGATGCGGCATTTGCCAATGATGAGACGGTTACGGACTTTCTCTCTATGCTTGCCATCCGTGATCTGGAGCAGTTACGGAAAGTGGTGGATCTTCACGAACAGGCGGGCGAGTACGACGACGATGATGGCGAGCCGACCGACGCTCGGGAGACACTCATTGCTATCATTGTGGCTTTACAGGAGCTGACATGGAATCGTGAGCGTGAGGAGGCAGTGCATCTTGCAGAGAGCATTCCACTCATGGATACAGGGTCAATGCTCCCAGAGGTCGCGGCTCAGAAGCTCTTTTCTCTTGGACGTGATCTTCATACAGCGCATATCGCTCTCGGCGCAGCTAAAGCCGTGAAGGCCCGTGAGCTCATCGGTTTCTGGATCGCTGAGCGTCCCTCGTGGTTCAAGCTTTCCTGGGACGCCGCCAAAGCACATATTGCCTCGGCAGCACTGACGGCGAATGTCAGCGGCACCATTGCAGGACTCGGAACCGTTTCCTCTCATCTTTTGCAGGATCATCTTGCAGGAAAGATTACAGAACTGGGTAAGCGGATACAGGCTCGTTAGATTTTCGCTGCGATCTTTTGAGCGAAGGTATAGATCTTTCGCATGATTCTATAGTGCATTGGCAGGATTCCGGTCTTTGAATATTCCATGACGATATATCCAAATGCCCTTCCTCTGGAATGTGCCTTTTTGAGTACTGCCGGCCGATCAGCGATCACAAGACCAAATTCACCTTTTCCTTTTGTGCACCGGCCTTCGTAGAACTTTCCGATGATCGATGCGCCGTAGTATCGTAAGGATTCTGGAACGTGACTTACCGTAAACCGCATGAGACCTTTCCATGCAGCGATGGGCGCTCCGCCTGTGAAGAGAAAATAGGAAGGTGTACCCGGAAGCACCCCTCTCGTGCGGGTCGCATCATCGAGACAGAAGGCACCCATGCGGTCGATAACATTCTTTAAGTGTGCCGGTACGGAAAAATTCCATATGGGTGAGGCTATGACGATACCGTCCGTACCTTCCATAAGTTCCTGCAGCCTACAGAAATCGTCTTCCGACGAGCATTGCGGATGGTAGTAGCCAGTCTCAAAATGCTTGATTTGCAGGTCCTTGAGCCGCAGTTTGTTGATGATGCACTCTGGAGATGTATCCCGGATTCCTGCAAGAAATGCATCGCACAGCGTATCGGCATTGCTTGGAGAATTCGTACCGGCAACGAGAGCGAGGATGTGCATGGAGGAAGAATATCAGAATACTAGAATACTAGAGTACTAGGGAGTACAGGAGGTACTTCATACTCTGTTTCTATTTCTGCCTCATCGTTACTTCCGTACTCCCGAACTTCTACATCCCGTTACACTAATTTCCTTTGCGCCGGATTCCATAGTGTGTCGCTGTATCCAGATTTGCATTTACGTTCACATGGTGTTCCCTGCCTCAAACGTGCTCAATCATGAAGATTTTCCATACTCATCTCTCTACGTATCGCATCGTTCGTACAGATTTGACTCTGTGCTATCACCACAATATCTTGTGGAGTTGTGGGACCTTACCCACAATATATAGTGTTCTTCACATTTTCCATTCTATGAATCCCGCCTCTTCCTCCTCCTCGACTTCCCCCTCGCATGTTCATGATATCCTCCGTGAGGAGGGTACACAGAGAACACAGGGTCTTTCCGTTGATCGTGTATTTACTACTCCTGGTAGGGATCCTCTGGAGGATGTTGTCTATGAAAAGCGTGTAAGCCGTATCAAAAATACTGATGGTTCCATCGTCTTTGAGATGGAGGGTGCTGAAATCCCAGCAAGTTGGTCACAGGTCGCAACGGATATTGTCGTCAGCAAGTATTTTCGCAAGGCAGGAGTCCCGCAAACTGATGCGCAGGGCAATATTCTCAAGGATAGCGAAGGGAAAGTGATGACTGGACCCGAGCGATCCGTAAAGCAGGTCGTGCGCAGGCTCGCTGGATGCTGGAGGGCGTGGGGGGAGAAGCACGGCTACTTCGATACTACGCAGGATGCTCAGGCATTTGAGGATGAGCTTTCCTACATGCTTGTACATCAGATGGCCGCTCCCAATAGTCCACAGTGGTTCAACACCGGTCTACATCATGCCTACGGCATCACGGGGCCTGCTCAGGGCCACTATTACTGTGTGCCAGAAACAGGAGAGGTGAAGCGTAGCGAAGACGCCTACACGCATCCACAGCCTCATGCGTGTTTCATTCAGTCTGTAGATGACGATATGGTCAACGAAGGGGGAATTATGGATCTATGGGTCCGTGAGGCCAGGCTCTTTAAGTTCGGCTCCGGAACTGGTACCAACTTCAGCAATCTCCGTGGAGACGGCGAGCCGCTTTCCGGCGGCGGGAAGAGCTCGGGTCTTATGAGCTTCCTCAAAATCGGCGATAGAGCAGCTGCCGCCATTAAGTCTGGTGGTACGACCCGCAGAGCTGCGAAAATGGTCTGTCTTGATCTTGATCATCCGGATATCGAAACGTTCATCGACTGGAAAGTGAAGGAGGAGAAGAAGGTAGCAGCTCTTGCCGCAGCTGGTTATGACACGGACTACAACGGCGATGCGTACTCGACCGTTTCCGGCCAAAACTCCAATAATTCCATTCGTGTTCCGCATGACTTCTTCGAGGCAGTTGATACAGACGGAGATTGGGATCTCGTCTGGCGAACGGAGCGCAAGAAGGCGCGTCTGGAGGGTAGGACCGAAAAGCCTTGCAAGACGCTCAAGGCGCGTGATCTTTGGGACAAAATCGGCTACGCCGCATGGTCGTGTGCCGATCCTGGTGTGCAGTACGATACAACTATTAACGATTGGCATACGTGCCCCTGTGATGGACGGATCAATGCCTCTAACCCTTGCAGCGAGTACATGTTTCTCGATAACACCGCATGCAACTTAGCCTCCTTGAATCTTCTGAAGTTCATGGATGAGTCGCAGCGCGGCATCGACATTGCCAAATATCGTCATGCTGTGCGTCTCTGGACCATTGTCCTTGAGATTTCGGTGCTGATGGCACAGTTTCCCAGTAAGGAGATTGCAGCATTGAGCTTTAAGTTCCGCACGCTTGGTCTTGGCTACGCAAACCTTGGCGCAATGCTCATGCGTATGGGTATCCCCTACGATTCTCCTAAAGCACGTGCAATCTGTGCTTCACTCACTGCCATTCTTACTGGAGAGTCCTATGCAGCATCTGCCGAGATGGCCAAAGGGCTCGGAACATTTGCCGGCTACAGTACAAACCGCGAGCACATGCTTCGCGTCATACGTAATCACAGAAGGGCTGCCTACGATGCTTCTCCACGCGAGTACGAAGGTCTTCACGTCGTTCCGGTCGGTATCGATCAGGCTGTGTGCCCCAGTGACCTCCTCGAGGCTTCTAAAGAGTGCTGGGACAGAGCACTTTCTACCGGCGAGAAATACGGTTACCGCAATGCTCAGACGACAGTGATCGCTCCCACGGGGACGATCGGCTTGCTCATGGACTGCGATACGACAGGTGTAGAGCCGGATTTTGCCCTTGTGAAGTTTAAGAAGCTTGCGGGTGGCGGTTATATGAAGATTGCTAACCAATCGGTGAAGCCGGCATTTTCTATGCTGGGGTATAGTGACCGCGAGGTGAAGGAGATCATGCAGTACGTTATGGGTAGTCTCACACTGGAGGGTGCGCCGCATATCAACCGTCAGAGTCTTCGGGACAAGGGATTTGAGGATACGGATATTGCGAAGATCGAAAAGAATCTTCCACAGGTCTTTGAGATCGGTTTTGCGTTCAATCGCTGGGTTCTTGGGGAGGAGACGATGCAGCGTCTTGGATTTAGCGAGATCCAGATGGCAGATTTCAACTTCTCCGTTCTTGGAGCACTTGGATGTACGCAGGAGCAGATCGACGAAGCTAACCAGCATATCTGTGGCCGCATGACCGTAGAAGGTGCCCCCTATCTCAAAGCCGAGCACTTGCCGGTCTTTGACTGTGCCAACAAATGCGGAAAACTTGGTGAGCGGTATATCGCGGCCGAAGGGCACATCCGCATGATGGCTGCTTCACAGCCCTTCATCTCCGGAGCGATCAGCAAGACCATCAACTTGCCTAGTGATGCGACCATTGAAGACATAAAGAATGCGTATTTCTTGAGCTGGAAACTTGGTATCAAGGCAAACGCACTCTACAGAGACGGGTGCAAAATGAGTCAGGCGCTGAGCAATAAGTCGGACAACAAAAAAGGGAAGGAAAGGAAGGAAGGGCAGGAAGTAAAAGAAGTGATTGTTGAGAAAATTGTGGAGAAGATTGTCATTAAAGAAGTGCCGCGCCGGAGAAAGCTTCCGGATGAGCGCCTGAGTTTGACCCACAAATTTTCCGTCGCAGGTCATGAAGGCTATATCCATGTTGGCATGTATGAAGATGGCACTCCGGGTGAGATGTTTGTGAAGATGAGCAAAGAGGGATCCACACTCTCCGGTGTGATGGACACATTGGCACTGAGTCTCTCCATGAACCTGCAGTATGGCGTTCCTCTGGAGGTCCTCTGTGAAAAGCTCGTCGGTGCAAAGTTTGATCCTGCTGGTATGACCATGAACAAGGAAATCCCGATGGTGAAAAGCCTCATGGACTATATGGGCCGCTGGATGGCGCTGAAGTTTCTTTCAAAGGAAAAAGCTAAGCGTTTTCACAATAGCGATTTAGTCGATCTCGCCTATGAGTCCGGTACCAAGAGCAAGGAAGCCTTTGCTATGCGCTTACCGATCGTGGATGAAGGTGCTCCGTCCATGCATTTTGCAACAAGAAGTGAGGCATTGGGCGTTGCCGTAGAGGAGAAAACATCAGCGGAGATGGAAAAAGCCGTTGCTAATGTCACTGCTGCGCCGACAAAGATCGAAATTGCCAAGCAGCAGGGGTTTACTGGGTCAATGTGTAGCGGCTGCGGAAGCTTTAAGATGAAGCGTAATGGCAGTTGTGAAGTGTGTTTGGATTGCGGGGCAACGAGCGGGTGCAGCTAGGGTAGAGCGCAGTAGTCGGTAGCGCAGTAGCATCATTCAGCTCTACTGCGCTACAGTCCTACCATCCTACTGCGCTAGATCATGTCTGATTCCTTCCTCGACCATCTCCCTTCCCAAGAGCGTGAGAAGATCCGCAAGCGCTTGCGAAGCCCCGAGGAATACGAGCGATTGCGTGATAAGGTGAAGGGTCCGGAGGATCTCGAAAGGGAGATGAAGAAGTCGGAGCAGATGGCGGAAGCCAATTTCCGTCTTGAAACAGAACCGGATGCTGCGCAGCGTCTGCAGGATCGTATGGCAAAGGATATGAAGGAGAGGGGAGTGGAGGGTGTATTAGAAAGTGGAGAAATATCTGATAGCGTTCGGGTGGCATTGGAAGAGGGCAGATTCAATATATCGGTTGAAGCCCATCCAAAGACGCATGAAGATGCATTGGTGGTGATTCCGGAGGGGAATGTGCAGGATAGAATGCCGGTGAAGCCGGTTTTGAATGAAGGGTATGTTCAATCGTTATTACAATCCCCGTAGAGACGTACCGTTGGTACGTCTCTTTTTATTTCATCATTATTTTTTTGTGTTTCTTATAGGTTTGCCATTTCTTTGGCGCAAAGAAATGGCAGAAAGAAACATAGTCGCTATCGGGATGATGCCTATGCATATCAGCTCGCGCAGCGGAAAACGCGAACTCCTCGCTCGCTGAGGCTCACTCGTCAAACATGCGCGTTTTCTTGCGCTGTGCTCACTGTATGCATGACGGCATCATCCCGGACGCGACCGGAGATTCACCGGATGCGTAGCGGCTGTTTTACAATCCGACCGATCACATCGAGACGAACAACAAGCCGAACATACTGATCAGAAGCAGCACGCGCATAAGGTCGCAATCCTATGCCCTTTGAAATTCATTGTGCAAGTGTAGATAGGCAAATAGCCCTTGCAGAAGTGCTTAAATATGAACACAATTTTATTTCACCTCTAGGGATTCTTTGCGAAGAACTTCTTCACTTGCCTCTCGGCAAAGCCAATAACCTCATCATCGGGCGCAGTGCGGTTACGCATTTCTTTACTGCACTTTTGACACCGGTGGACGATCATCCACCCTTTCTTCGCATGCTGGTCGATCCGGATTGGCTCCATGAGGCCAAGACACAGCGATTTTCGGTCTCCAGGACCCGCTTCATCAACATGTTTGCTAAAAAGGCAAACAGGACAGTGATTTCGGCAGGAGCCATTGCTCAGATTTCCTACAGACAGAGAGCAGTGTTCACAGACGAATGGCTCTTGGATGGTGATGAAGACCATAGTATTAGGATGTTAACGAATTCCATCATCTGCATCTATCTCAATACCTGCTGTCCGGATTTTCTCTGTAATCCATTCTTCGATGGCACGGATAATTCCTGTTTGCTCGCCGATGTCCTCTGGAAATTCCCGTAAGGATTCGGTTCGCATGGTGATGGATCCCCATCGCACTTTTGCAGTCTCGTCTTGCCAATCGCTAGGGAATTGAATGGATCCACCACCAACGATATGTTGTCTTACTCCTGCAGCAAGTTCCCTATTGGCATCATAAGGAAAAGGCACAGCATCGTTACCATATATATTCAGCAGCAGTTGACGAATGATCATACAGTGAGCAGATGTTCCTCTAGAAGATACATAGCATTGGATATGGCCGTTCGTTGCGTCGCGGGCAGCGACAAATTTGCCGGTAATATATCCCTGCATTTTCAGGACGTGATCGACATTGCCATCATCACTGATCATCAGAGACAAGCCGGAATCTGGACTGGTCATGAAGAAAATCGGAAGTGAAGTACATCGCCGTCGGCGACGATGTATTCTTTCCCTTCCGCGCGCATTTTTCCAGCGTTTTTGGCTCCTAATTCACATTCATACTGAACAAAATCTTTATACGCAATAGTCTCTGCACGGATGAATCCTTTCTCAAAATCACTATGGATGACGCCGGCGGCCTGAGGTGCGCTCATGCCTTTGGTAATCGTCCATGCACGGACTTCCTGTACTCCTGCGGTGAAGTAGGTGATGTACCCGAGAGCCTTATATGCAGAGGCAATGAGCCGGTCGAGGCCGGAGGAGGTGACGCCAAGAGAGTCCAGATATTCTTTCGATTCCAAAGGTGCAAGATCCGTCAGGTCTTCTTCTATTTTTGCAGAGATAACAACGAGTGGTGCCTCGGGCGGCAAGCCTAATTTCACGCGCCAATCGTCGGGTGATGCACCGCTCAGTTGTGCCTCCGAAACATTCACACCATAGATCATCGGTTTTCCCGTGAGTAGCTGGAAACCATTGAGTTGGATGCGCTCTTCAACATTGAGAGAAAGTAGTGATGCCATTATTCCTCTTTCGAGACCGGCTTTGATTTTTTCAAGGAGTACCAATGCGAGTTTTGCATCCTTGTTTCCCGTGCGCGCAGGCCCCTGCTCTTTGTCGATTTTCTTCAGGACAGTCTGGAGGTCGGAAAGTGCAAGTTCGGTTTCAATAATTTCACGGTCACGCTTCGGGTCCACCGATCCTTCGACGTGGATCACGTCTCCTCCTTCAAAGCCACGTACAAGATGGCAGATGGCATTCACTTCGCGAATGTGACTGAGGAAGGCGTTTCCCAGTCCTTCTCCTTTACTTGCACCTTTTACAAGTCCGGCGATATCGACAAACTCCACAGCAGCAGGGATTACTTTTTCCGGCTTTACCATGTCTCGTAAGACGTTGAGTCGCTCATCGGGGACCTCCACGATGCCAATATTGGGCTCGATGGTGCAGAACGGATAGTTTGCCGCAGCTGCAGCTCTTGTCCGCGTAAGAGCATTGAAGAGGGTCGATTTGCCGATATTCGGAAGGCCAACAATGCCTATCTTGAGTGCCATAGTTTTAATGAGGATAGAGGCCCCGCACCGATTGCGCACAATCTGGTGCGCGGGCCGACGTTGGGAAGCCCAACAATACCGATGCGTAAAGCCATGCCGGAGTACTGTAGAAGATGCCATATGTCATTACTAGCAAAAAATCTCATCAATAAGGCAAAACGGATAATTTGACATAATTAGAAAATATGCTTAAAATACCTGTCCATGCATCCCCGAATACTTCCATCATTGCTTGTTATAACGGCGTTTGTCGTCTCATCGGTCTCTGCAAGTGCGGCAGCACTGTTTGATGTGCAATCAACTCCTTATGCGACTGCGTTTGATTACCTTTCCAGAGCACAGATTATTTCCGGTTACCCGGATGGCACAGGACGTCCTTATGCGGGCATCAACCGTGCGGAGGTATTGAAAGTAGTTCTGAGCATGCGCAGTGAGGATAAGGCGATCGTTGATCGTGCACGCAAAAATCTTCCGCCACTTCCGCTTTTTTCTGACATCGACCAGCGCAGTTGGTACGCACCGTATGTCGAGGCAGGTTTTGAGCGAAAGATTGTAACGGGGTATCCAGACGGCAGTTTCCAACCTGCACGTGCGGTAAGCGTTGAGGAAGCTATAGCGCTTCTGCTGCGTGCGTACAGTGAGCAGGGGGTAGTGGGTGCTGCATCACTTTCTCCCTATATAGAGAACCGTGATAACCAGTGGTTTACGGCGTACATCAATGCTGCCATCAGCAGAAATCTCATTATGCACAGCGGAAAACTCCGGCTGGGTTCCCCCATCACTCGCGGAGAATTCTTTGATATTGCCTACCGTCTTCATGATTCTACTACCAAGAAGCAGACGGCATTTATCGGTAGTGAACCAAATACGGCTCCTCTGCGTACCCTTACGCAACGGCCACAGCCGACTTCAACCGACATCAATATGCCTCAGCCTAACGCTGTCAACACGCCTTTTGCTTCTCAGAAGTATTTTGCTATCTCGATGCCGAGTATTGGCATTACCGATCTTTCCGTCATTCACCCGACAGATCCTTTCACCAGCCAGGGAGTTATGGAGCCTCTGCAAAATGGCGTTGGCCATCTTTTCAGTACCCCGGGAGGTGGCGGAAAGATACTCATCTACGGTCACAGTTCCGGTTACCCGTGGGACAAATCCCAGTACACAAAAATCTTCCGGAAGATCAATGAACTGAAAACTGGTGATAAGGTTTACGTCACCTACGACGGCAAGCTTAATGTCTACGAAGTTACCTACGAGGAGTCTGTCCCCGCAGGCGACACCTCGCGCTACAACGATGACGGCAAAGGCGAAGAGCTCATTCTCTATACCTGCTGGCCGCCGGATAGTATTGCGCAGCGGTACCTCGTGCATGCGGTGCCGGTGCAGAAGATTGCACTGCGGTGATATCTGAAATCTACTCGTCATTTCCCGTATATGTCTGTTCAGGTCACTGAAATTCTTCATCGGGACTCTACAGTGCTTCCCGGCCACTGGGATTGCGGAGCCCGCGTTTCCTACGGACAGGAGGAAACTCTGAAAGAAGTAGTCTATACCTTACGTGGATTGGCCCATGAGTTTGCTTTTCTGTATGGCACGTTTCATGAGGATGAACAGGCCGTGGATGCACAAGTGCGCGAGTTTCCGGATAGGCCCCTCGATTTGCATAACGCTACATGGGTCGTGACAGCACTTCCTCATAATGAGTTGAATTATGAGAAAGAAAGAAGAATTATGGCCAATGGAATTTTTCTCTCAGCGGAAGAAAAAAGCGCAATGCGTGAATGCAGGATAGATGATCATGTCATCGTGCTTCGCACAGAAAAAATGCAGCAGGTATATCGGAAAAATGTCACTGCGATCACCCATTTTCCTGCGGCTCTATGGGCGATAAAGAAAAATTTGGCGCAGCTTATTGCATCGATAACAATGATAATGAATACTTCAAAAGATGAGTTTGCTTGCAATATTTCAAGGTCTGCAGTCGCCGAACTTCAGGAATTTTCTGTGCTTATCGATAAGCGACCTCTCACTCTTGTCGACTTCAATGAATTTTCGCAATTTCTGGAGAGAGTATGGGGGTTTTTCTACGTTGCTAACACGCCTGACTGGTTGAACGTCCGTTCTGCCCTTCGTGATTTTACAAAAGGCGTGCAGCGTGATCTGGTCCCGCATGCATTTGAATTGCCGCTCACGACACCCAATACCTGGCTGATGCTTTCTGGGGAAGAGCCCCACTACTATAGAATTCTCGATGAACTTTCTACCGAAGGAACTATCAAGTCAGACTTCTACACATGGCCATCGCAATCACCTAACCGCCAGATTGACCGCGAAATTCCGCATGACTGGTCTCCGGCTTCTGTATAGTGCGGTACTTGTTATGATCCATCTTCCTTCCGATTTCGAGCAAACACTCCTAGCCCATGAGCCGGATTACACCGGATGCAGAGAAGGTGAGGACTTCGTTATGCGTATTGCAGAGACTTTGCCCTATCAATTGGGTCTGACATTTGAATGGATTCGTGAACATCTGGGATTGCGAGCCGATGATATCTCCATTGCGGATGGTGTTGCGCTTCGCGTGATCGTTTCCGCGTGTGTTTTGCAGTACAAGAGGGGGGGGGAATTGGGTATCAGACACGAAAGACACATGGATATTCCTTTTGAGGCAACCGAGCGCTGGTTGCACGAACGGTTTGATGCCGATGCGCTTACGTTGATGCGCCTCGCCGGCAATAGGGATATCTGCAGGGAATACCTCCGCAGGAAAATAGCGGATGCAGAGATGTTGTGATGTACCAGAGACGCAACAGCGTTGCGTCTCTACGGATGCATATATGATTATTGTCAAGTGTACGTTCGTACAGCTGACAAGAATCAATCTGTTTTTCATGATGGGAGGATGGCAATGTTTCATGATCAATATCGGGTAGAATCCGCACGTTGTTGCGGACGTGATTATGGGGAGTCGGGTATGTATTTGGTAACAGTGTGCACGAAGGATCGGAGACATTGGTTTGGGGAGGTAATGAGCGAAAGGATGATATTGAATCCTGTGGGGATGATCGTGGTGGAGGAAATTTTGAGGACACCGTTCTTGCGGAACAATGTTGTGATCGAATCGTGGATTGTGATGCCGAATCATGTGCATGTGATTGTTGAAATTGTGCCTAGGGAAACAATGGACGCCGTAGAGACGCACTGTCAGTGCGTCTCATCTGACATTACAAAATTGATTCCATTCTTTCGTCGGAAACAGGGGTCGTTGGGTGCGATCGTATGCCGCATCAAATCCGATGCGACAAAACGCATTTGGGCTGCCGGATATTCCGATTTCCGGTGGCAACCGCGTTTTTATGATTCCATTCTGCGGACAGACAGATCTGTCGATAATGTACGTTCATATATTGGTATGAATCCAATTATGTGGGATAGGGACAGGAATAATTCTGAAGATCAGGAGACGCACTGACAGTGCGTCTCTACGGAACCACATTCTCCCCAAATCAGACCTATCCAATGCGCCTTAATATTTCGCGTGACACAAAATCCCTCTGTCTCCCATACGTGAGTCTGCTTAATTGCTTAAATGCTTCGGCGGCTTGCGTGTCTTTCGGGTACGTAGTCTCCGTCCAAGGGCGCGGAACATCGATGGAGAAGGGGCGGCTGGGCTGGCCATCCAGCGAGAGTTTCATGGCGCCCTTGAATGCGTCCATATTCACAAGGTCCTGCTCGGAAAAGACTGGAGCCATTTCCTTCGAGCACACCTCCGCATCCTGCGGACCGATCTTGTAAAACATCATCGTACCGACGTTACCGAAGATCGCTCCTTTGAGACTGACGTTTCCCGAAAGCTTGCTGTCCTTCTCCAGCTGATCGAGATACTGGTGCGCGAGGATGAGGCCGAGGCGGTACTTGCGGGCCTCGGAGAGGATGGATTCAATTGATGGTGTAACGAAGTTCTGGAATTCGTCGATGTAGAGGAAGAAGTCGCGGCGAGCGGAGTTATCGAGTCGCTGGCGGCGCATGGCGGCAACCTGAATTTTGTTCACCACGATCATACCGAGGAGCTGCGAGTTGATGTCTCCTATGAGTCCTTTTGAGAGGTTCATCAGTAGGATTTTTCCCGAGTTCATACAGTCCGTGACATCGAAAGCGCTCTTCGTCTGACCGACGATATTGCGGATCAGAGTATTCGTATAGAACTGACCGAACTTCGCCGCGAAGTACGGGATCATTTCCTGTTTCTCACGCTGGCCGGTATTGGCCATCTGCTTTTCCCAGAAAGACCGGACGATCGGGTTTTTTACCTTACTGACTTTGTACTTCTGCCATTCGTCGTCCGTGAAAAGCTTCACCAGATCGGTGATGGCACCGCCCTCTTCTTCGTCCTCCATGAGCGTGAGACAGCCATTTCTGAAGTAGTCCTGAATGCGTGGGCCGAAGATCTCCTCACCAAACATCTTCACCATCATGTTCATGGCATCGAGTGCGATAAGATCACGTTCTTCGGGTGATTTTCCTTCGAGGAGGTTTAAGCCCATCGGGCGTTCCATGTCTGCAGGGTTGAAGTAGATGACGTCATTTGCACGTTCGCGCGGGATATACGGCATCAGGTCCTCGATGAGCGACCCGTGCGGATCGATGACGCAGACGCCTTTGCCGTTATGAAAATCCTGACGGGCCATGAGCTGGATGATCGAGGATTTTCCTGTTCCTGTTTGTCCGATGATGTAGAAGTGACGAAATCGGTCTTCGTTTTTCATGAATACTTTCTTTTTCTCCCCCCGATACACGTTCGTACCAAGGTACAGACCTTCCAGCGGAATATTTTTGGGTCCCGGTGCAAGCTTGTAGTTCTGCCACTTGATGGTTTCCATTTTGTTGTACTTGATGCTTGGGAAGTGCCAGAGACTACTTAGCTCGGCTGTTCCAAGAAGGATTTTCGGAGTGACGAGCATGCTGCAGAGGGGTCTTCGCGGCGTACGACGGATAAAGTGCTCTATGATGCGTCTACGATTGGGCAGGCGCATCGTCTTAAAACCATTGCCCTGAATCTGGTTGAACTGCCCGAACGAAGCGACGACACCGTCAAGAAGTTGCTGTGCCCGTCCGGCATTTTCTGCTGAGGTGAGCAGGCGAATGACCGCACTAAAGCCCGGGTTTCCCGCCTTTTCATCGATCGACTTGCTATATTCCTCGACCATTTGTGAGACACGTTCTCCTGTGGAGTGTTCCTTTTGCATATCGTCGGATTTCCCACTGGTGAACATATCGAAGATCGCAGAAATCCAAGTAAGGGGATTGAGCAGAGATCCGGTACCTCCCTTCTTTGGGTTAATGATGCGCTGCGCTTCTTTTTGAAGCTTATTCTGCCATCCGGACTTTGCAGGCTTCAGGACAATTTGCACCGCTGCCCCTTCATCTATCTTAAATTTTGAGAAAGCGTTGGTGATAGTATTAAGTGGATCGCTTTTAAGGTGCTGGTATGTCTTGATAGAGGACGCAAAGTTCCTCTTCGGAATAAGCTGTTGCGCTGTAACGACTGATGCATCTGTGAAAATGTTGTAATCCTCGACTGTGTCGATGATGGCATCGGGGTAAAACGAGGTGATTTGTTTCTCGATGAGATGAACGATTTTTCTGGGGCAGACGACATAGAAGAGGATCTCTCCCGCGAGTGCCGCGTATTCGAGCGAGATGAAGTTTTGCCCCTTCCAGAGAGCAGAGTATTTTGAACTGTAGATACTGTTTAAGGATTGAAACAGGTGATCCATGACACCGATAACTTCGCGGAAATCCCGGCCCGAGGAAAACTGCTCGGACTCCACTTCTTTGTCTTCCTTGCTTTCTTTTTTAGGCATGACGACCTGCAGAAAGACAAGCTCCCGCTCTCGCCGTCGGTCATGTATTACACGCGAAGCTATACAGACCACCCCCGCTACCACGCAGACACTGATGCAAGCCGCTAGTACGAGAAGGAGGTTCTCCATGGGCCTATCGTACCATTATATCATATTTTCGACTCCTCGAGTACGGGAATACGCGAATAGGGGAATACGCGTATCCCCTTATTCCCGTATTCCGTTATTCTCTCACTATGTTTCTCCGCAGACTCCTTTCCCATCGGGGCAGACGGTCGATCTTCCGCAGTATGCAGGCGTACATCCGTCGGAGCGGCAGAAAACTGCACTCCATCCATAGCATGCGTGTGTTCTATGGACTAAGAATGATGCTTTTGACGCATGTGCCCTCTGGCTTCGGTTCCGTTGCTCGACGTCGCGAGGCATGGCTTTATGTAGACGGAGAGCGTGCATTTTTTAGACTTGATCAGCTTCTGCGCTCCGCTCGTCATACGATTGCGGTGCACATGTTCATCTGGGTAGATGACGCAACGGGGAGGCAGGTCGCCGGGCGTCTCGTTGAGGCTGCCGACCGTGGCGTGCGGGTACGGGTTACGAAAGATACTGGAGGAGATCTCTTTGAGCTGGATCACGATTTCTACACTACACGATCGGAACGGGACGGCATCTGGAAGCGATTTTGGACGCATCCGCATATTACGGTGGATACGGCTCCGGATCGTAATCATGCGAAGGTGTTTGTCATTGACGATGAAACTCTACTCCTCGGAGGCATGAACATCGCTGATGTCTACCGGTATCATTGGCACGATTTTCTCATTGAGCTTCGCGGGAGGAGATTTGTCCATGAGTACCTTTCCGGAGAGCATTCTTCCTCCCGTAGCGATCATGTGCGTCTGGTGATGAACGGTCCCCATGGCCGCGATATTCGTACGGTACTCACGGGACTGCTGCAGAGCGCTACCCGGGAGATTATTCTGGAGCAGGCCTATGTATCCGATCCCGAAGTACTGTCTCTGCTTGCTGAGATGAGCCATAGAGGTGTTTTTGTGCGCATCATTCTTCCCGGAAAATCCCGTATATTTCAGAATGCGAATGCCGTTTCCATTGCAAGCCTATTAGAGACCGCCAACCCCAGCCGCATTCAAGTATTTCGTTATCCGGGAATGCTCCATGGGAAGCTGGTACTTGTGGACCGGGAAAGGGCCTTCATTGGATCGGCGAATCTGATGACATCGTCTCTTGATGCTATGGGTGAGGTCAATGTGCGTCTCGAAGGACGCCATACCCGCGTCATGCGCAGCATCCGCGAAACCGTTCGAGAGGATCTGCTGCGCAGTTCTCCGGTATTAAGTCCACCGAGACTGCGATGGCTCACGAGAATACTGGCATCCGTAGGATTATAGGACGTTAAATCTCCATTCCAAAAGCTCGATAAATAGTGTATAATGTAATTTATGGACACAGCCGATATTGTCATCGCCGAAGATGACGCCGTACTCCGGGAGGTCTACCAAAAGAAATTCACGCTTTCGGGATACACCATCCGTCTTGCACAAAACGGCGAGGAAGCTCTGGCTCTCATCACACAGAAGGCACCGGATATCGCGATTCTCGATGTGCATATGCCTGTTTTGGACGGGTTTGGAGTGCTCGAAAAATTTCCCCGGGACAAGCGGACATTTCCGGTGATCATGCTCACAAATTTTGGTGATGAAAAAAACAAGGAACGCGGAAAAGCACTTGGTGCGGACGATTACTTCGTGAAGAGTGAAATGACGATTAAATCTCTTTTGACGATGGTTGATACTTTGCTCAAGGCGAAAAAGATGTGGGGAAAATAATTCTGCATCCTCATATTGGGGCTTAGATTGCCGCTCTCAGATACGACTTGAGCTTCACAGAGCCAAGATACCCCTGCACGGTCTTGCTTGGGTCTTTCACAAATGGCTGGGTGAGCAGGGCATTTTCTTCGCGGAACTTCTTCTCCTTACCCATCATGATCTTATCCCAGATCGCTTCAGGCTTTCCTTCCTTCTTGAGTTGATCGCTCCAAATCTCGCGTTCCTTTTGCAGGGTGGAGGTATCGACGTCTTCCGGACGGACGTAGGTTGGGTTCAGTGCTGCTCCATGCATAGCAATATCGCGAGCTACATCTTCGCTTCCGCTTTCGAGACCGACAACAACGCCAATCTTGCTGTTGCTATGGACATAGACCCCCACGACCGGAGCCTCGATGATCTGTGAGTCTGCGAGGGAGATATTTTCTCCGAGTTTTTGGACGGCGATAGGAAGCTGCTCATCGGCAATTTTCTGTGCTGCTACTGTGCCTCCTGAAAGGAGTGCGCTGACAATGGCTTTACCCGTGCTCTGGAAGTTACTGTCCCGGGCGACGAAGTCTGTTTCGCATTTCAGAGTGATGATCGCTGCCTTGTTCCCTGCCTGCTCAATGAAGACAAGACCCTCGGATTGCTCGCGTCCAGCCTTCTTTGCAGCGGTTGCAATACCGCGCTTACGGAGAATTTCAATGGCCTTCTCCTCATTACCTTCCGCTTCTTCGAGAGCCTTCTTGCACTCGTTGATAGAGACTCCCGTGCGGGAACGAAGCTGCATGACGGCGGTTGCGGAGATAGTCATAGAGGAATTGAGAATGGAGAATTGAAAATTGAGAATGCAATTACTCTTTGGAGATTTCCCTCTTCTTACTATCGGCGAGGGCTGCGCGGACGGTGTCGAGGACGATCAGCACGGCTTTCACTGCATCATCGTTTGCCGGGATGCAGAGCGTGAAATCCGTAGGATCAGCATTGCTGTCGCAGATACCATAGAGGGGGATTTTCAGTTTGCATGCCTCACGTACGGCAACGAGGTCACGGACAGCGTCGATCACAAAGACTGCGTCCGGAAGCTGTGTCATCTTCGCTACACCAGAGAGTGCGGCATCGAGCTTGGCGAGTTTCTTCCGTAGCTGCGTCTGTTCCTTCTTCGTATACTTCTCGACTTCACCCGTCTGGAAGGATTGCTGCAGATCGAGGTAGTACTTCAGTCTGCGCTTCATGTTTCCCCAGTTTGTGAGCAGTCCCGGAATCCACTTCTTCGTCACCGTGGGCTGATGCAGAACTTGCCCGAGTTCCTCGATGAGCGGGATCGTCTGCTGTTTTGTCGAAACAAAGAGAATGGTCTTTCCTTCTGCTTGAAGTTTCGCCAATGCCTCACAGACTTTTTTCAGGTGATCGCAGGTCTGCGTCAGGTCAAACACGTGGATGCCACGGTTTGTTCCGTAGAGGTA
>CALRCM010000003.1 GCA_943354555.1 Candidatus Peribacteria bacterium
GTTCACCGGCAATGTCGTGATGGGAATATTCCTTCTTTAGAAGGATGCTGATCTCCAGCCTTTCGGCAGAGGTGAAGTGATGATGGGCCATAGGGAGTGAGGGTAGAACCTCACCCCAAGTGATGCATTTCAAAGGTCAGCGGCGGTTCGCTCGTTTACAGGATTGGCAGTTTCTTGATGCAGGCGAGGTATGTACACCCGTACATAGCTCGCCTGCATCATTGTCTGGTGCAGCACTCGAGTGCCAAGGTCCTCTGCAGATGGACCGAGGCGGTACCGCCTGTGCGCATCATCGCGTCAGGCTTTTGATTCCGTGTCTTTGACCCAAAGCTTAGGAGAGCTCAGATGTCCATGTACGTTGGAGAAGCCTTGTGCGGCGAAGGGAACGAAGTCGCACACATCGATCTGTTGATCGGTGACAAAGAAGGCCCCGTTGGGGTCGCGTTCGCGAATGCGTTGAGTCGGCAAAGTGCCGGCCACAGCAATCTCTTGGCTGTGCTAACGGCGAACCTCGCCGTCAAGCCATCCACGGTCTTGATCACTAAGGTCACGATCAAGGGAGCGAAGCAAGCAGTGCAAATGTTCGGCCCGGCGCAGTACGCCGTCGCTAAGGCTGTCGCCGACAGCGTCGAAAAAGGCGTGATCCCCAAGGACCAAGCCGAGAAGCTCGTCATCGTGTGTGGAGTCTTCATTCATTGGCAGGCAGCCGATGACAAGAAGATCTACGCTTACAACTACGAAGCGACGATGCTGGCCATCGCTCGTGCGATGAAAGACGAGCCCTCGGTTGACGAGATGCTCGCCCAAAAAGACACGGCCAAGCACCCGTTCTTCGCCGGCTAGTCTGCCGCAATCCTGCTACAACGAGTGAAAGGCCGGCGCACAGTGCGCCGGTCTTTCCTATGCTTTTGCATATCCAGAAATGGGGATTACCATTGAGCTATGCACGTCCCGCATCTCAGAAAAAAATTGAAGACCCTCAGCGTGATCATCCTGCTGATGCTCGGTGTGGGAATCTTTTCTGGGATCAAGAGGCAATCATCCGATGAACCTCACATCGAGTACTTCGATGTAGACAGTGCAACCTTCGTGTCGCAAACAAAATACATCAAGCGCATGGAGGTCTGGATGGTGCCCACAAACGCAAAGCAGGAGAGTGACTGGAAAACCATCGGAATCATGCAGAGGTCTTCGCACTGGTTTCGTTCCGCTACGTGGATATTGCCGATCCCCGAAAAGCCCGTCGCTGCGACGCAAATCATGGTGCGCGGGTACGATGAAGCGGGCATAGAAGCGGACAGGGTTTCGCTGCCGTGGATTGGGGAGAAGACATTGAAGAAGAAGATATGGAAAATTGAGAATTGAGAATGGAGAATGGAGAATTGGGTGTACGATTGTACACTTGTATTTCTGGATACAGCATAGATATTTGATCTATGCAGAAGCCAAATGTCATACGTGATAAATCCTTCCGCTTTGCGGTTCTCGCAGTAAAACTTGCGCAAGGGATTGTAGACCAGCAGCGTGAGTACGTTCTGAGCAAACAATTCATAGCATCTGCCACAAGTATTGGTGCAAATGTTGAAGAAGGACTGCAGGGACAAAGTCGAAAAGACTTTATTTCCAAGATGTCGATTGCACTCAAAGAGGCTTATGAAACTCGTTACTGGCTTCGCTTAATGTTCGAAACAAATCTAGGTAACCGACAACGCGTCATTGAACTTGGACACGATGTATCGGAGCTAATTTTAATCCTTGCAAGCATTGTCAAAACTTCGAGAACAGGAAAACGAAAATAATTCTCCATTCTCAATTCTCCATTCTCAATTCCTCCAGCGCCCTCTTCGCATCCTCCTCAAGAGGACTTGAAGCAACAGCTCTCTCATACGCCTGCATCGCCAACTCTCTCTTCCCCTGCGCGCGCAATATCTGCCCCACGTTGTACCACGTCGTCGCATCATCGCGAATCTGCAGGGCTTTACTGTATGCCTGCAATCCCTCATGTAATCTTCCTCTGCGTACTTCCTCTGTGCCGATGTTACTCCATGCAACGTACGCTCTCGGTTGCGCCTCACTCACATGCGTGAATAGTGTCAGCGTATTTTTCCAGACAAGAGATTGTTTATAGGAAAGGACTGAGAAGACGAAGAGGACGAAAAAGACGGTGCTACTGGTAAGAACTGGGAGCTTACGGAACACATAAAAGATCAGAAATACAACGACGATCAATAGTCCTATAGAAGGGAGATACGCATACCGGTCCGTCGTTATGTAGATATCGAGCAACTCATTATGCCCCTTCGTAATATTGGAAAACGATGGAGCGAGGAGCAGCAGGAACCATCCCCACGCGAAGAGCGGCAAACGTACTCCCCTCCTTGCTGCACACGAGAGAACAACAACAGAGACGAAGAGGGCGAAAAGGACGGAAAGGAAAAGCTCTGGAGTGAAGAGAGAAACGGGCTTAGTAAATGGATACAGCGCGGAAAGGCCCGAAGGCCAGAAGAATTTTTGCAGCAGCAGAGTGATCGCGCGGCAACCCATCAGAAATTTTTCGTAGAGGAAGCCCGTATTCGCGATTTTCCCGCCAAGCGCGATGATGCCGAAGATCAGAGAAAGAATAGCAAACGGCAGAGCGCGCTTAACGCTATCAGCCGCAGGCGTCCCCACCTTAGGCACAGGCGCTATATACCAATCCATAAGCACCATCAGCACCGGCCATGTGATGACAGAAACCTTGGAGAGAAGTGCAAGGAGAAACATCAATACACTCAACCAATACATACCATTCCAAATCTGTGTCACGCTGAGTAGCGCCGCCGGCCCTGGTTCGATACGTCCTTCGCCAAGCTCAGGACTACTCACCATGACACTGCGGCGCGTATCGAAGCGCGATCGCAAATAACAGAGCACCGTCAGCAAAAAGAAAAATGCACTCAGCACATCCTTTCGCGCAGCGGCCCAGACGACGGCTTCGGTATGGAGGGGGTGGACGGCGAAAAGCAATCCGGCGATTATTGAAAATTGAAAATTGAAAATTGAAAATAATTTTCCATTTTCAATTTTCAATTTTCCATTCGGCAATCTGCCAATAATCATTGCAACCAAAACCGCATTGGATATGTGTAGCAGTAGGTTGCCGAGGTGGTACCCAAACGGCTGCAGCCCCCCGATCATGTAGTTGATCTGATAACTAAGGAACGTCAGTGGGATATACAGCTCCGGATCGTACGACGTAAAGGCAAGCCATAGATTGTGAAATGACAGACCTCTGATGATCGGGTTTTCTGTAATAAGCAGTCCGTCATCCCATGTGACAAAGCCATTGCCTAGTGATTGTCCGTATACAATAAAAGTCAGAACAATAATGCCAAGAATAAGATTAGGGCGAACCATCTTCAATACTCTAACAGGTGGCGGGGCCCCGCGCGCTACGGGGGGTGAAGGGGAAGGCCCTGCTCTGCGCCGCAGCGCTGTCGAGATGGAAACGCCGAATCCTTGTAGGCGTTTCCAGCGAGACGCAGGGCCGAGCGGAGGAGAGTTGGCGCGCGGAGAGTTTTTCTTTCCCCCTTTCTTTTGTCTGGCTGACAAAAGAAAGGGGATATTGAAAGCATAGCCAAATATGCTTCACTCTTGACGATACAAATTAGCACTCTATAATTCCGACTGCTAACGGAGCATTTTGTTCTCCGTTCCGGCCATTTCTTCAGCACTTCTTTACCCTTTTCTCCTTAAGCTCTATGGCAAAAGACGATGTCCAACTCGCGACGAACCTTCACCCGATCGGTGACCGCGTGGTTGTGAGACCACTCGAAAAAGAACAGGTCACTGCCTCCGGCATTGTGATTCCGGACACTGCAAACGGCGAAAAGCCACAGGAAGGTGTTGTCGTTGCTCTCGGTAAAGGAGGTGTGGGAAAAGACTGTAGTAACCCCACGGACTTCCTCAAAGTTGGCGATAAAGTCCTCTTCGGCAAGTACGCCGGTGACGACGTGAAGCTCAAGGACAAATCCGGAAAGGACGTTGAAGTGAAGATCCTTCACCTCGACTCCGTCCTCGCCATCGTAAAATAATTTCGAATCCTTTCTGCCTTTCCTGCCTTACTTTTCTACCTTTCTAACCTCTCGTCATTATGGCCAAGCAACTCATCTTCGGAAATGAAGCCCGTCAGAAAATCTTCGCAGGAGTCTCTCAGCTCGCAGCAGCAGTGCGCGCAACGATGGGCCCCAAGGGCCGCAACGTCGTCATCGAAAAGAAATACGGTGGACCGACCGTCACGAAAGATGGTGTCACCGTCGCTAAGGAAATCGAGCTCGAAAACCCGTGGGAGAACATGGGCGCTCAGCTCGTGAAGGAAGCAGCAACCAAAACCAATGATGCCGCTGGTGACGGAACGACAACGGCTACCGTCCTCGCACATGCCATCATGGAGGAGGGCCTCAAGCACTTGAGTGCAGGCTCCAATGCTATCTCCATCAAGCGCGGTATCGACAAAGCGGTGAAGGCCGTCAGCGATCATCTGGAGAAGATCAAAAAGAATGTTTCCAAGAAAGAAGAGTACGCAGCGGTTGCAACGATCTCCGCACAAGATGAAGAGATCGGCGAAGTGATCTCGGAAGTCTTTGCCAAGTTCGGAAGCGGCGGAGTATTTACCGTGGAGGCCGGCCAGACACTCGGCATCGAAAAGGAATTTGTCGAAGGAATGCAGTTCGATCAGGGATTTATCTCTCCGTACTTCGTCACGGATACTGCGAAGATGGAAGCGTCATTTGAAAACCCATACATCCTTATTACGGATAAGAAAATCAGCTCCATTCAGGAGATTCTTCCCGTACTCGAGGCACTCGCCCAGCGCGGACGGAAAGAGCTTGTGATCATCGCGGAAAGCGTCGATGGCGAAGCGCTGGCAACACTGGTCGTGAATAAACTCCGCGGTACATTCACCACCCTTGCCATCAAGGCTCCTGCCTTCGGTGACCGCCGCAAAGAGATCCTCAAAGATATCGCGATCCTTACAGGAGGCCGCGTGATCTCTGAGGAAGTCGGTTTGAAGCTCGAAAATGCGACCATCGATGATCTCGGAAAGTCCCGCCGCGTCATCGCAGACAAAGACAATTGCACGGTGATCGGCGGAGCCGGAAAGAAGAAGGACATCGAGGACCGCGTAAACGAGATCAAAGTCCAGATCGAAAACACGAAAAGTGACTTCGATAAAGACAAACTCATGGAACGCCTCGCGAAGCTCTCCGGAGGTGTCGCCGTCATCAAAGTCGGTGCCGCTACGGAAGTGGAGCAGAAGGAGAAGCAGCACCGTGTGGAAGATGCGCTTGCAGCGACCCGCGCGGCCTCCGAAGAAGGCATCGTCGCCGGAGGAGGCACAGCCTACATACGGTCACTGCCAATGCTTGAAAAGCTTCACAAGGATACGAAGGACAAAGACGAGAAGCTTGGCATCGAGATCATCATGAATGCGCTCATCGCCCCCACCCACCACATCGCCCAAAACGGTGGTGTAAGCGGTGAAGTCGTCGTCACCAAGGTCAAAGACCTTACGGGAGACAACGGCTACAACGCGCTCACGGACAAGTACGAGGACCTCGTCAAAGGCATGGTCATCGACCCGAAGAAAGTCACGCGCTGCGCTCTCGAAAACGCCGCGTCAGTCGCTTCCATGTTCCTCACGCTTGAAGTCGGCATTACGGATATCCCGAAGCCCGAACCTGCAATGCCCCAGATGCCAGGAGGCGGAATGGGCGGTGATTTCTAAGCCAAAAATGATCATAGGAAACAGGGGCAAAATGCCCCTGTTTTTTGTTAGGTTTAATTGATTATAGTGAAACAAAATAGTATTTTGTCACGCTTATGCCTCGGGATTTACTCAGCTACAGATGGCAGGAAGAATATGTATCCCATCCTCCAGAAGGAGAAAGATACGATGTCTGGCATTATCGGAGTCTTATACAACAAGCATGCAATCTGCCAAACAAGCCTCCTCACGATTTGACTCCGGAAATTGCAGATGAGATCCGCTTTGTCCGCAATGACATTGCCATTGCACTACCAGAGAATTTCTCACGTCGTGATGCGTTCTCTCTTTTTCTGACACACGAAAATCCGATGGGAACGTACTACATGCTCGATGACTTGGGAGATATCGCCTATGATCAAGAAAAAGAATTAGCGGCGATCCAATCGAGTTCATACTTGCCCGGATATTGGGACCTTGAACCCAAGGAATTGATGGACTCTTACCACCGGTCACTTGACCCTCAAAAGAAAAAACGCGAGGGATCCGTCGACTTCCCGACAAATGACAGGGTGAGCATCCGCCTCGGTATCCGCCGAACGCAGAAGCCTGCACCTAAGCAGGTTGTCGAAGGACTCTTTTATGAGCAATTTTTTTCCGATGAATGGAATTGGGAGTACGGAGCGCCGCAGCTCTTTGCCGCAATTGAAAAAAATCTCGAGAGCAGAACAGTGACAGACGACCCGTTTGAATGGGTACAGGAACGGATTTCCATCGCTGCAGGGTACTCCATTCTCGGAGGCGGAAAAGAATGCTCACCCCCCTTCCTTGCGCAGGCCTACGAGCGCATGGCATCAACGGTATGCAATGGCATACCAGTGGGACATGAGGAGTTTAGAGAATATGAGATCGGTGAAGAGGAGCAAAATCTTCTGATTGAATTGTATGGTCGCTATGCATCTTCACTATCACCCGAGATGGTTGAATTCGTTATGGCGCACGCCGTCGTCCTTACACCACAAATCCTGCGTGAGAGCGAGCACATCAAAAAATTTCTGACACACCTTCCCGAAATGCTTAGTAACGGTCTGAACATCGACAGGGTATTCGAGTATGCTATAGAACCCACAAAAGAAAGTGGGACCGGATTACAGCGACTGGAATCAGCCCTTCGCATGACCATGAGCATTTACCGCGGGGAAAAACCATGGTGGTTCAAAGAAGATTTCAGCATGAGCGAATGGCTACAGGAAGACGACGGCCATGAAACAAACGGACGCCTGCGCCTGCACAATAACCAACTTGGCCGAGCAACGCTTGAGCGCATCGCTCAGAGGGCAGGTTTTGCTTTTACCCACGTCCTGGAGCCCTACCACGCCGTAGGGTACCGCATGGGATCCCTACCACCGTTCACGGAAGAGGATGCGATTGATTTCACCGCATTTGTCACAGAACACTATGGTATCGGCAACCGCAGGCGTTCCATCGAAGTGATTCGAAATTGCCTCTATATCCTGGAACAGGAAGCACTCCCACTCCGTCATGAGCGCCTCAAAAACCTGCGTGAGCACCTCGATGAAGTGAAGCCGCAGACACACACGATTGGCCGACTGGAAGCGCGCGATCCGGTCTTCGAAATGCCGGGCGTCCATGTGCTTACGGCGACGATGCTGCGGAGAAGCCTTGCGGAAAGCATGGAAGTCCATGATCTACGCATCGGTTTTGACATACTCGAGGCGATCGACGAGAAATTTCAGGAACCTCTTGAGGTTCGGGCACGGACGTACGCTCCGGCACTTCCATCTCATCTTGCTAACATGCAACGAAGAGGGCTTCTCATCAACCAGTCTCCGGAAGCGCGACTGGCGCTGCCGATTCCCGAAGGCCATCTCCTTGCAAATGTTGAACGCAGGAATCCGTCACTTGGGATTTTTGATTTTTACGCGCAACTCAAACAGGAGTGTGGACAAGTCAACCGTGACGTCGCAAAAATCTATTTCCAGCATTGTGCTGCGCGGATGCCCGACCCCTGGCACCCTCCAAAAGGTTTTTTACGCTTCCTTGAGCTTTTCGATTTCATCAACACGCCGGGATGGCGCTTCACCGCAATGGAGCATCCCCGGGACCGGCCCAAGGTCTCCGAACAAAATCAGCGCCGCGAAGTAGCAAAGCAGATGCTCGTCTCCAACATGCTGGATGCCTGGAT
Organism: Candidatus Peribacteria bacterium; assembly: GCA_943354555.1. Classification (GTDB taxonomy): domain Bacteria; phylum Patescibacteriota; class Gracilibacteria; order Peribacterales; family Peribacteraceae; genus 2-12-FULL-55-11. The sequence goes on from CALRCM010000003.1 coordinate 7,953, forward strand.
CATGGGGCTTCTCACCAGTGAAGAACTGGAAGCGCTCTGCAGATGGATAACAGCGGAACTAACCGACGAAGAACGCATCGAAATCGAGAAGGATGTGCTGTGGAGCCAAAACGATGATTTGGCGAAGCTCAATCTCCCTTTACCTCCACCGGTGGCTGAGGATGAACCGGAGGACATAGAATTATTGACACACGGCAGGATCTCATCCTATATGCGCAGACAGCTTCGCCGTCCGCTTCCTCCAAAGCCCGTGCCTACGGAGGAGGAACGCGAACAAGAGGCGATGGAGCGGTTGGAAATGAATGTGCGGTCAGAGTGCCAACAGCGTGAGCAAAGGATCCGGTCACAGAGAATGGTGGCACTCCAGGAAACGTTCACCATGCTCAGCGTGCTCAACAGCATGGCAATTGCAGGATCCTTCAGCATCGCCGAATTGCGCTCTGTGCTCCGTGAAACTGTGCTCCCTGCCGCCATCAGAGGCGCAGACCAGGGCACGGGAGAAGTACACGCCATACAGCAAGGGGCAATGCTAACAAACCTCGTTCGAATGCAGGAACTTGGGGGCATCGATCACCAGGGGTTCCGGTCAGCAATCGAAGGAAGCGCAAGCCCGGAGGAAGCACGGAAAACAGCTTACGACTTCATCCAACAAGTGCTTCTGCGTTGCATGGAGGAATCCCTCAACGAAGCCCTGCCAAATGCCATCAATACAGTGACAAGTGTGATGAAAGCACATGCCGGCAAGCCGGATACAGCGGAAGGAGCACTTGCACGCGCGGTAGGCCAGGCCCGCAAAGATTTGGAAACAGAGCTGCGACGCATTTGGAATGATGCACCATTTGCCGCACCAGACATTGTCGAAAGGCTATTGCGGGAATTCCGCGTTCCCGAATACGTCGAGCTTTTTGGGCCATTACAGGAATTCAATGCCCGGACCTTGCCCCGTCTTTTGCCGGAAGCTTCAAGAGACCCACGCCATCGTGACCTTCAGGATTCCAACGAACATTCGGCTCGCATGTTCTACTTCATCGGAAGCAGAATGCTTCAAGAACAACATCTTCGTGATGAAGATAATGCGCTCGACACCATGCGGGAGCGGTACGGCGAATCGTCTCATGTGAATATGACAGGCGGCACCTCGTTGATGAATAATCTTTCCTCCGGAATCGAAGATGATGGGTCGCTGGATCGACGATCTCAGCTACGAGACTTTGGCAACCGGCTACCGGATTTTCAGCAACACGTTGACCAGTGGCGCCTCGACGATGTTCCGCTGGGTCCAATCGGGGGCCGCTGGCACTTCGGAAATCCCGTGACCAACCGTCATTTAGAGCTCTTTACGCATCTCCTCTCTCTTGGACGCACACCTTTCCGCATGATCCATAGCAATGAGTCGCTAATCATCCCAGGATTTATGAGCAAGAACGAAATGCGCATGTTCATCTTGATGCTTGCGATGGAAGGGCTTATTGATCCAAAGCAGCCGGAACTCCAGATCGGAATTACCGGACGTCTCGCGCCTGAGCTTTGTGCCTATTTTGGGAGCTCCTGCATGCTCGGGACGGCAGATTGCGCCGCCTTCAAGCTCGATTCCTTCGTTCCAGAGTCAAAGCCAAACCATGAGCTGACCGCTGCGCGCATCGTTGCGTACGATGCATATCCGGAATCAGAGGGGAAGCGACGCAACTTCGAACTCCCTTTTATGTTCCAGGGGTCTCCGGAAATGGGAAACGTACCGGGACGCACGGACATCCTCGGACGGTGGAACGTACGATGGAATACTTCAACCAAACCCGATCTCTTTACGATGGATGACCTCGACATCACGCATATAGTTGGATCGGCGCTCCGTCACGTGCAACATGGAGGACCACTCAAAGAAGCAGGCTTGGCGTATATGGAGCGCCACCGGGAGATCCTGGAGCGCTACGGTATCACCGATACTTTGGATGCCCCCTGGGTCTATACCCGTGTCCACGAAGCCTACGAAGACTCTTCGAAGAACCCGGAGCACTTTAACCGATGCGTGAAAGCCTGTATGGATGTTCACTTTGCCAGCGCAGAGAGCTTTTCTCATGGAACGGGAGCAGTCTTTGAAGTACGAAAAAACATTGACACACTTATGCGTCAAGCGGAGACTATAGGCAAAGAAGTCTTGAGGGATCCGCGCTATGAAAACGATGTCCGCGCACTCCTCCAGGCAAGGACCTACGAATCCCTCCATTCTTAACTCTCTACTATGGGTAGCGACCACCGAGGCGTAACAGAATCCACCGGCCGTGAACGCTCCAGCACTATTGATGTCCCTCATGCGCAAAAGCACATAGAGTCTTCCGGTTCTGCTCCACGTATCGCAGATACCCGAGACGACACGATGCAGCATTCAAGAGAAGTTGTAACCGGAACGGACGCTCGTTCAAAACCCCATGCTCCACCCTCTGCACACGTTAAGGTAGGACCGAATGATCGAAGAGAGTCGAGCAGGATTGAGACACATCCCACCAAGCCAGCTCCTGCCAGGATCGAGCCCCCCAAACCCATCACTCCCATAGCCAAGACAGAACCACCGAAGATTGCTCCACCTACTCCGGCTGTCACCGCAGAGTCCGCTCCGCAAAAACCCATTGCGCCTTACGTCGCCCCCGCCTCTCCAAAGGCTGCTGCTCCCGCTGCACCAATCACTGTTTCCCCTAAAGCTCCATCAGCAGAAAAGAAGGAGCTTGGTGCTCCGGAGATCCAGAAGATCAGATCAGTAATCGAAACCGGACTCAGTAATTATCGTGGGATTGCAGCTTTCAAAACACAGAATCGCAAAAACGAGCGTGAAAGAACGCTCGATGCCGTCTTCAGAGCTGCAGGAGAAACGCCGCGTGCCGGAGACCGCTTTGCAGCAGCCAAACGTCTCGCAAGGCTCGCAGGAGCAGATTATCTGAATATGGTTGAAGATCTACATAGGAATTAGACGTGTAAGAATCCCTCCTTCCGTTCGTCTACTACGTTACAGGTCCCCCCAACACTACTATTTTCAATAATAGTAAAGATGGGGGGCTTGCTACACTTCGGTGTCTGCTCTTATTTTCTTACGCTCACTTCTATGGTTCGCGCTCCTGTAAGATTATCCTCCATTGTTGCCTTAGCTCTTAGCCTCGGCATCATCGCCCCGGCATTGGCGTTCTCCGATGTCTCATCGAAGACTCCCTATAACCGCGCGATCAATGCGCTGCAGGAACAGGGTGTAGTGGAAGGATATGGAGACGGATCATTTAAAGCAGCAGCCCGTATCAACCGTGCAGAGTTTTTGAAGATCGTCCTCGAAAGCCGTGGTGATATCGCAGATCTGAAGAATTGTTTTCCAGATGTGAAGGATCAGTGGTTTGCAAACTATGTCTGTAGCGCAAAATCAGAGGAGATCGTCGCGGGATACCCAGACGGGACATTTAAGCCGGAGCAGGAGATCAACTTTGTCGAAGCAAGCAAAATTCTCGCTCTCGCCTACGGTCAGACCATCGAAGCAAACTCTCCGGACTGGTACGAGCCCTATGCACGCGCATTGGAATCTTCCTCGGCAATCCCACCCTCTATCAATGGTCTTGATCAACGATTGAATCGTGGAGAAATGGCCGAGATGATGTGGAGACTGAGTAGCGACATACAGGATCAGCCGACGAAGGGCTACATCAATGTGAAGTACCCCGAGGTGCAGGTAAATCTTGCGAGCTATGTTCCGCAAATGGCGAAGTCCTGTGTCGATCTGCGCGCATTCACGGAAGAGGCAGGTCGCAGTGCAGGAGGATACGGAACAGACATGATGATGCGCGAAGGCACAATGGCTCCGGCATCCGGCGCACCCATGAACGACAGCGGCGAGTCCAACACGAAATCCGCGGATTACTCGGAAACAAACGTTCAGGTCGAAGGTGTCGATGAAGGAGATATCGTCAAGACTGACGGCGAATATCTCTATATCGTCCGTAATCAGGAGATCCGCATCGTGGACGCGACGCCGGCAAGTAATCTGCGCAATGTCGCAACGATTGCCGTGGATGATGCGTCATTCTCCCCGACCGATCTCTATGTCGAAGGCGATCGCCTCGTCGTCATCGGCACCACGTGGGAAAATGGCGGCGGCAAAGTACGGATCATGGAAGATTTAGGAACGAGGAACCAAGAACTAGCTACGAAGATGGCCTCGATGATCTGGCCTGGGCCATGGTACAACCGCTCGTACACAACCGTAAAAATCTATGATGTGAGTGACGCTGCGAATCCAAAGCTCTCCCGCACGGTCTCCTTCGAGGGATCTTCCGTAAGCACACGCCGCATAGGTGACAAGCTCTACGTCGTTGTAAACCAATCTCCCCGCTACTGGGGTGGATTCGACAGGCTCACCACAGGTGGCCCGATGCCGATGGGTACTGCGATAAAAGAAGCAGATCTTGTGCCGACCATCAAAGATTCTGCAAAAGGCGATACCGCAATGCCTGCAGTCGGCTGCAACGACGTCATGATTCTTCCAAGAGTCCCCTCCCCGAGTTACCTCATTGTCGGTGTTGTTCCTTTGAACAACAGCACAGGAGAAGTACAACGGACAGCAATCCTCGGCAATGGAGAGAATGTCTACGCCTCACTGGAGAATCTCTACGTCGCTGCGACAGACTGGCAGTACGCATGGAACAATGCGGTAGAAAATGCATCGCAGCAGCGCACGCGTCTCTATCGTTTTGCCTTCACGAGCGATGGCGCCAAGTTCCAGGCACAAAGCCAGGTTCCTGGGCGTATTCTCAATCAATTCTCTATGGATGAGGCTTCGACAGGGCTCAGCCTGACACCCTACTTCCGCATCGCAACGACCATCGACGAACAGTGGATGGCCAATAACACGTCACGCGCATCCAGCAACAATCTCTACGTGCTGAATCGTGACATGGAGACAGTGGGATCACTCGAAGACCTCGCTCCGGGTGAGAAGATCTACTCGACTCGGTTCCTCGGCGACCGCGCCTATATGGTCACGTTCCGTACGATCGATCCGCTATTTGTCATCGATACGTCTGATCCAAGAAATCCCAAGATTCTCGGCAAGCTGAAGATCCCGGGATATAGCGATTATCTGCACCCGTACGATGAGAACCACATCATCGGATTTGGGAAAGACGCTGAAGCCTCTAAGGATGGAACGTTTGCGTGGTACTTGGGCATAAAAGTCGCGCTGTTTGATGTCACCGATGTGGCAAACCCGAAGGAGCTGCACAAGATCGCAATCGGCGACCGCGGGACGGAAAGTCCACTCCTCCACAATCACAAAGCACTGCTGTTTGACCGCGAAAGAGATCTCCTCGCGTTTCCAGTAAATATCCATAAGATCAGCGACGCCCAAAAGCAAACGGGCGAACAAGCAATGGCCTACGGCGAACCCGTTTTCCAAGGTGCACAGGTCTATACACTCACTCTCAAAGACGGCTTCAAGCTCCGAGGACAGATCACACATTACTCAGACACCGATTGGCAGAAGGCAGGAAGCTATGTGTATGGCAAAGACATTGAACGAATTATCCGCGTTGGCGACTCGCTCTACACCACTTCGCAATGGGGCGTAGTGAGCGCCACCGAAGACACGGTAAAGAAAGAGGGATCAGTACCCTTCGATATCCCGTCGCCTGTCTCTGGCGGATCGTGCCCGGACGAATCTGATCCCAACGTACACTACGTAAGCAAGGATCCGGACGAATGCATGCGCGTGCGATTCTCATGCATCCCCGGTACAGAAGGATTCAGTGATATGTGCGGGTGCGGGTGTAAGTAAACCTCCATGAACCGCAGGCAGAAAGCCTGCTCCCTATGTCCTGGAAACAGCATATCGGGAGCAGCTTTTCTAGCTGCGGTCGTCATGCGGAATACAACCGCATTTAAAATTCCGAGTTAAAGCCCCAAATCCCCCCTCGTCACCTTGATGACATCCCCCCTCTTGGGCGGCTGTCTCAAAAACCGGTCCGCCAAGTGTGTCTCCAACGTGTCCTGCACTGCTCTGCGCATAGCGCGTGCACCAAACTCCGCGCTGTAGCCTTTCTTTGCTATGGCCTCCACGGCATCAGCATCTATTTTAAGCATAATCCCCTTCTCCTTCTGCATCGCTGCAGCAAGTGTTCCGATCATCTGCATCGCCACATGCACCGTATCGCTAAACGTAAGAGGACGGAAAACAACTACTTCATCGAAGCGGTTGAGAAATTCCGGTGAATAGGTTCCGGTTTCGATGATCGCGTCGATGAGCTGGGTATGGAATTCCTCAGCGGGCATCGCAGGATTTTTTTGCAGAATCTGATGGACAGCTTTTGATCCCGCATTGCTCGTTGCAATGATCACGGTCGAGCGGAAGTCGGTCTTTACGCCGTCACTATCGATAAGATGTCCTTCGTCGAGAATCTGCAGGAAGAGATTGAGCACGTGCGGATGTGCTTTCTCCAGCTCATCGAGAAGAACCAGTGACGCAGGTCTCTGTTGAACCTGCTTGGCCAGTACACCCTTGTCTCCGGCCCCTCCACCGATGATTCGGTCCACCGACGTACTCTCGGAAAATTCATTCATGTCCAGTCGGATCATATTTTCGCTACCGTCGAAAAGAATGTCGCACAGCGCTTTCGCCGTTTCGGTCTTTCCCACGCCTGTAGGTCCAAGCAGTAGAAATGTTCCGATGGGACGATTGCGGCTGCCGATCTGCAGTTTCCCCCGCTTGAGGGCATTCGCGAGAGTTTTTACCGCATGATTCTGCCCGATAATCCTTTCCTGCAAACGCACTTCTGTCTCGAGGTACCGTAGCCTGTCATCCACATCAAGTGCGGAGACATCCTGATGTGCACGCACGGATATCGCCTGAAGGACCATTTCTTCGGTCACTGTAGCGAGCCGGAGGGAGTGGGCCTGCGTGACGACTTCCCGCAAAACCTCCACCGATTTTCCGGGAAAGGCCTGCAACCCGACGTAGCGTCCTGTCGCTTCGATAATCTTACGTAAGAGCCGGTATGGGACAGTAATACGACCGGATTTCTGAAGCTGCGTACATTCCTCCATCAGGACCTCCATGGTCTGCGGTTCTTCTGGCTCCTCGATCGTTACGCGTTCAAAGAGCGCATCGACTCCTGCATACCTCACAATCCCTGCGTGGTACTCCCCGGGATCGGCAATGGCGACCACACCGACATTGGGGCTTTCCAAAAGCTTCATCAGTACGCCCTGCAAGCGTGCATCACCGCCACTAAGTAAAAGCCCAAGATCACGAATAACAATGATGTGCCGTCCGCTGTCTCTGCCCTGAAGCGCCTTCAGAAGGTCGTGATCAGGGTGATCCGTTCCAGAGAGAAGACGTTGGGTTTTCAGGAGAAACACACGGGAGAGAGGCAGGCCCGCAGCGAGTTCTTTCATCCGCAGTGCTGCCGTGAAGTGCATCAGAAGTGTCCAGCGTCCAGAGCCTCTGCGGCCGAGAAGCAGTGCATTGTGATGGGAGCCACGCTGTAGAATTCCGGCGATCATTTGGCTCTCTTTGCTGTGCAGCAATGATCCCCTCCGTGCTGTCCGTAATGCTTCATGCGTAAGATCCTCCGTAAGCTCATCCAGAATCGTGTTGTAGCCCATCACCCAGCCTTGGCCGATGCCGCCGAAAGATGTGGCGATCGCTTGCGGTGACCATCCGGAAGTTTGTCGGGATTGCTGCAGCAGAGCATCCCATTGCACCACCGCATCGAGATCCGCTTCTGCGATATCCGCATGATTCATCGCATCATAAAAGGGACCATCCGCACTGCACAGGAGATATGCCAGAATATGCGGAGCGGCAATTCTCTTCGCCTGATACTTGGGAAGTAGTGCGGATGCACCCTTGAGAATTCGCTGAGGATCCATCGCCTCCACTGCACTACTGCACGTGGTACAGAGATTCTTCGGATCTATACCGAGCTCCTGCAAGAGGAAAACACCACGAGGTGAGCGAAGCGATGCACGAAAAAGATGTACGGGAGAAACGCGGGCGGAGTTGCGTATTCCCCGCAGGACATCCGCATCCACTAGCTCACGAATATCGGATGACACTTTCGTGTCTCTCTCTAACGCGTCCACAATGAACCGGTGTAGAACGACAAGCGTAAAAACGAAGAGAACTGCTCCCTCGACAAAAGCGATTTCATACTCTTCGGAGAGAATACCAAAAACAATTCCTGCAAAGAGAATTCCTTCAAGTATCAACGCAATCGGGCCAAAAAAACATCTGCGCAACGTCTCGATGCGATCCATACGCGTGCCAGCAAGGGAGAGAGATACCGGCTTCATGCAAGGAGAACGACAGTGATGTGTGCGATAGCGAAAAGTAGTGCAAGTGGATAGGCGATCCAGAGCAATAGATATCCAACGGTGAAGGCAAGAAGAGCGATCTGAACTACGATGGCAACAATGATCGCTCCAAGGCGGATCACCGCACCTATGCAGCGCGAAATACCGTTGAGCGCGAGCATCGGGCCGATAGTGTAGATATTCAGTTGCTTAGGCCTCTCAATTATATTTTTCCACGGTGCAAAAATCGTACGTAGTAGAAACAGTATCGGAAGAATGGCGGTAAATGCTTTACTATAGGAGTAGCCGCGCCGCGGGATCCGAATCATCTCTACGAGGTACCATCCGAGGAACTCCCGCATGAGGGGAATTGCGCTATCCGGACGTAGGAGACTCAGAGCACGCATAATCTCATGATTATACCAGAAATATGGTGTTTTGAGGAGACCCGTAAAAGCGCTATTCTCGTTCTATGCCTCTCATCGTCCTTGAAGGTCCCGACGGCGCCGGTACCACCCGCCACAGCAAACTTCTTGCTGAGCAACTGATCAAAGAAGGGCATGATGTGATACTCACAGCAGAACCGACAACGGGACCGATCGGTACGAAAATTCGTGCCATGCTTCAGGGCAAAGATGCACCCGATGCCATGACGATCCAGCTCCTTTTCTGCGCCGACCGCGCAGATCACACAGCTCAGATTATTCGACCTGCACTGGATGCGGGAAAAATCGTCATCACCGATCGCTATACACTTTCGACCATCGTCTACGGCGCGGCACAGGGGCTTGATGGTGCATGGCTCAGATCCATCAATGATGCGTTTCCAAAACCCGATCAGATATTTCTGTTGTTGCCACCGTACGAAGTGTGCGCCGAGCGCGTAGGAAGGCGTGCAACGAAGGATCAGTTCGAGGTCGATGTTTTTCAGAAAAAGGTTTACGGACTCTATGAAAAAGCATGCCAGCCGAACATCATCAAGATAGATACTTCAGGGAAGGCAGAAGAAGTGGCGGAGGAAATATTCCGCTGCTACAGAAACAGTATTTGACTAAACAATAAATCGGAGGACAATTTGCGGTAACTTTCTCCAAATTTTTCTATGGGCAGGCTAATGACAGTATTTCTGACATTTATGTTTATAGGCGTTGCGGGATTTTTTGCAACGCAGAAATATATTCTTGAGCCTCTGAATGGAAAAAATTTGCTTGGACAAACCCCCCCACCGGTTCCTGCCGCATGCCTTCCTCCGATTTCCAATGGCTGTGCATGCGCAACAAGCATTAACTGTGCAGTATCGGGAACCTGTCAAAGAGCATCATGCATGAAAGATTTTTACAATGGGGCTTGTGTCTATCCGACGACGCAGATCCCTTATATTGCCTGGTGTTATCACTCGATGACGCAGTGCAATAATACGGAGAAGGACACACAGTGTAACTGGAAAGCATGCAGGGCTCCGGCTCCAAGCAATACATGCAGCTGCGTGTTGGATTATCCGACCGGAGCAGCCTGCGCCGGAGGGGCAACACTCGTTGGGGGAGGATTTCAGACAAAGGCTGCATGCAATACTTTTTGCTCCACGCTGCCTCCACCACCAGTGCAGTGCGGAGGAACGGGCACTTCATGCAATGGAGGATCATGCCCAATGGGTCAATCATGCAGCGGTGCTGCAGGGGTGGCTTGTGGATGTGTAAATAACACTCCGCCCCCTCCCCCACCACCAGTTTGCGGTGGACCCATTTCAGCATGCGGTGGAACATGTCCTGTCAGCGGAGAAACATGTAGGAATGTTAATGGAGCATGTGCCTGCGCAGCTCCACCAAATTGTAGAGCTGCAGGTCTTTCCTGTACCAATACAGGAGGAGCTTGCCCTCCAGGCACGAGCTGCAGAAGGCAAAGTGGCTCTTGTGGATGCCACCCGATTACCCCTCCCCCACCGCCAGCATGCCCTGCACATACAAAAGCAGGCGAGCCCGTTGAAGTTTGTGGAGTTTCAGGGCCAGCTCTGGGCACTCCTGGCTGGAGAGTCAATAGCCCCCCTGTAGCAAACTTTATTGCAGGTTTAGTCAATGATGCTACTTCAGCTGCTGAAAGAAGATGTGAAACTGTACCTACAGCTGCATGCAATGGGGGTTGTAAACCCGACACCGTGGGTCATCCGACGACAGGAAAAGTGCCGTCACTGTCTTCAAACGTAGGTCCATTCGACGTCAGAGACGATGGTAGTATTTTCTGCAATGGTGCCTGGATGAATGTAATGCCTGCAAAAACTAATTCTGCACAAAAAGCGAAGTATATTCGCGCAACCTGTAACGTAACCCTGTACTGCATTCCGAACTAAAGTTTTTTGTTAAAATACCGCTCGAAACTGAAAGGTGTCTGTCCGCCAGAACGCTGTCGGGCTGATGAATCGGCTGACGAGTAGGCGGAAAATCTATAAGCTATAAGCATGTCCGCCCTCCTCCTCTCCGGCCGTGAAGCATCCGCAGCAATCCTCGCTGCACTCAAGCCGAAGATCGGGAAGCTCGATCCGAAGCTCGTCGTCGTACAGGTCGGCGATGATCCGGGAAGCAGCAGCTATATCAAACAAAAAATCAAAAGCGCGGCTGAAGTCGGCATGCGATCGGAGCACTGCCATCTGGCTTCTTCAATGTCTCTTGAAGAACTGCTCTCCAAAGTCGCTGAATTGAATGCCGATCCCGACGTCACGGGCTTCATCGTTCAGCTCCCTCTCCCCGATCATCTTCAGCCGCACGTTCCCGAAATCATCCGTGCGATTGATCCCAAAAAAGACGTCGACGGTTTTGGAGCGTATAACCTCGGCAAAGTTTTTCTTTCCAAAGAATTCGAACATCTTCCTCCAGCAACTCCTGCAGGGATCATCATGCTCCTCGAGTACTACAAGATTCCCGTCGCAGGAAAACATGTCGTGATCGTCGGCCGCAGCAACATCGTTGGAAAGCCTCTCGCGGTGATGATGCTCAACCGCGACGCAACAGTAACCGTGTGCCACAGCAAGACGAAAAATCTCTCCGCAATCACCAAGCAAGCAGACATTCTCGTCGCAGCAATCGGTAAACCGAAGTTCATCACCGGAGACATGGTGAAACCTGGAGCCATTGTCATCGACGTCGGTACCAGTCGTGTCGATGGCAAACTCACAGGTGATGTGGACTTCGAAGTGGTTCAAGAAATTGCCTCGGCAATCACGCCGGTACCAGGAGGAGTAGGCCCGATGACTGTCTGCTCATTGATCAAAAATTGTGTTCAGGCTAAAGAGCGCCAGATGAAGGATATGCAGACAAATATCTAAGGATTTATCATTCCCATATTCGAGCGAAATACGTACGATTATGACGTCTCTTTCTTGTCGCTAACCACCGGAAAGGAGGTGATGACATGTACGAACTCGACGGAGACACCCGATCCTTTGCAGAACTGCCTCTACACACGATTCTCCAGATGGATATCGGTGAATTTTTCCAAAAGGCCTCTGATACAGAGATCCAGTTGGTTGAGCTCACCTCAGATGGGACCTTCGAGCCACGCACACCGCGCTTTGTGTGGGCCGATGTCTACACATGGGGCTTTCAGGTTCTTTCTGAAAGCGACCTAGAGCGATGTCGGGCTATCCAAAGTATGGATGCGAAGATTCCCTCTGCATGGACTTTGTGTGCCGTTGCGGCTGCTGTAGCTTTGATCGGACTACTGGTCTTTGCCTTAGGGCACTAGACTGGAGGATGCCTGACTCAACCCAGGCGTCCTTTTCATGTGCAAGCGAAGATGCATTCTCTTGCGATTCCACACATTTTCCGTAGAATCTCTTCATGGGAGCCCACTCCACTTCCCTTCAGACACTCACGAAAGTTTCGTGCGTGGTGTCTTTGAGTGTTCTTATCCGTAACCCGTAACCCGTAACCAGCAATTATTCATGTGTGGAATTATCGCCGCCTCCGGCTTCCGTAACGTCATTCAGGATCTGTATGACGGTCTCATTGTGCTCCAGCACAGAGGGCAAGACGCCGCCGGCATCGTCACGTATAACGACCAGTTTCACCTGAAGAAAAGCAACGGCATGGTACGCGATGTGTTTCATGCCAAATCCCTCCAGCGCCTGCAGGGCCCCATGGGCATCGGTCATGTACGCTATCCGACCGCAGGATGCAGCAGTGAATTCGAGGCCCAGCCGTTCTTCATCTCCACGCCTTTCGGTATCGCCCTCGCGCATAACGGCAACCTCACGAATACTGCGGATTTGCGACGCAAACTGATGGAGAAGGAGTACCACCACCTCAATACCAATTCCGATTCCGAAGTCCTGCTGAATATCTTTGCAGTTGCGCTACGCCACCAGCATCCAAAAAAACTCACCCCCGAGCATGTCTTCGGTGCTGTCAAAACACTGATGGGCAAATGCAAGGGGGCCTACTCCGCCGTTGCACTCATCGGCGGGCAGGGAATTCTGGGATTCCGTGACCCGCACGGTATCCGACCACTGCAGCTCGGGAAGAGGCGCTTCGGCATGAAAGAGGAATACATGATCACCTCGGAAAACACCGTTTTTCATGCGCTCGATTACGAATTCGTACGCGATATCCGGCCGGGGGAAGCCGTCTTCATCGACCGCAAAAATAGGCTGCATAGCAGGCAAGTGGTAAAAGGCCAGCTCAACCCCTGCATGTTTGAGTGGGTCTACCTCGCAGCTCCGGACTCTACGATCGACGGCGTAAACGTCTACAAGGCACGTATCCGCATGGGTGAAGCACTCGCAAAGCAGATCAAGAAAGCAGGGATCCATATCGACTCCGTTATCCCTATTCCGGATACCGGTCGCCCCGCAGCTGCCGGCCTCGCAGACAAGCTCAAGATCCGCTACCGTGAGGGCTTTGTAAAAAACCGCTACATCGGGCGCACCTTCATCATGCCGGGCCAGTCCGTACGCAAGCGCTCACTGAAGTTCAAGCTGCACCCGATCGAACTGGAGTTCAGAAACCAGAATGTACTCCTCATTGATGATTCAATTGTCCGCGGAAATACCAGCAAAAAGATTGTGGAGATCGCACGTGAAGCAGGAGCGAAGAAAGTCTACTTTGCATCCGCCTCACCCCCGATCATCGGACCCGATCCCTACGGGATAGATCTGCCGACAACCAGCGAATTGATCGCCGCAAACATGAGCATAGAGCAGATCCGGAAATTTATCGGAGCGGACGGACTTTTCTATAACACCATCGACGACATCCGCTCTGCCGTGCAATACGGTAACCGCAATATCAAGAAATTCTCCGAAGGGTGCTTTACGGGTAAGTACCCTACCCCTGAAGTGAATGCTAAATTCCTCAAATCGCTCGGACAAGGGCGCAATGAAACACGCGATGCGTATGATGCAGAACAGATAGCGGAGGATAATAGCGGGGATCAAAGGATGATGGCGTTGGTGTAAAGGCATGGCTGCTGTCGTATGGAATACATGCATCCGTAGAGACGGCACGCGTGCCGTCTCTACCGCAAGCGATATTGGAAATTTTTTTATGAAGAAAGCAAGAACCACCTGTTACAATGGACACACATGAAAATTCTTCTTGTTTCCTCCTCCGCCCGCGGACATGCCGTCGCCGAAGCACTTGCCCGTAGCAGACACAAACCCGAGATCATTGCCGTAAGTCCCAACGATAACATCGGGATTGCACGGATTGCCGATATTCACATGGCGATGGACATCATGGACTTTCCGGCAATCGTGGAAATCACAAAGAAGCACAAGCCCGATTTTGCATTCATCGGTCCGGACGATCCGATTGGCGGAGGGCTTGCGGATGCACTCGAAGCAGTAGGCGTGCCATGCATTGCGCCGAAGAAATCCCTTGCACGCATCGAAAGCTCAAAAGCATTTGGACGCCAGCTGATGCAGAAGAATGCCATTAATGAATTTCCTAGATTTATGGCTTTCCATAAGGCTGATCGTAAATTGATGAATACATTTATTACTCAAGAGTGTCATGACCAGTTCGTTGTAAAATATGATGCGCTCAAAGGAGGGAAAGGAGTAAAAGTCAGTGGTGAACACTTCAAGTCCACCACTGAGGGTATTGCTTATGCAGAAGAGTGCATACAAGAATGCGGGACTGTGGTCATCGAGGAAAAACTGATTGGAGTGGAGTTTAGTTTGATGAGTTTTGTAACAGGCACTTCTGTCGTGGATATGCCTGCTGTGCAGGATCATAAAAGAGCATATGAAGGAGACAAAGGTCCCAATACAGGCGGAATGGGTACCTACTCCTGTCCAGATCATTCACTACCCTTCCTAGAGAAATCTGATCTTGAACAAGCAAAGAAGATTAACAGACAGATAGCCGAAGCCCTGCTGAAGGAATGCGGGGAGCCCTACCAGGGAATCCTCTATGGAGGATTTATTGCCGTAAAAGATGGCATTCGGGTTATTGAATATAACGCACGCTTCGGTGACCCTGAGGCACTGAATGTGCTGCCGATACTGGAATCCGACTTCGTCGATCTGTGTCTGGGAATAATTGAGGGAAATATCACCGAGGAGATGGCACGATTTTCACCGAAAGCAACGGTCTGCAAATACATCACGCCAAAGAGTTACCCTGAAGCGAAAGAGGAAAATGGAGAGAGTGTCACTCTCCCGATACAGGGCGGCAGGAAAGATTCCCACATCTATATGGGGGATATTTCGAGGAATGCAAGAGGCGATTTCCTTCTCGGTGGATCGCGTTCATTAGGTATTGTTGGAATAGGTTCAACCCTAGAAGAAGCGGAAAATGTTGCACAAAAAATTTGTTCAGAAATTCAAGGACCTGTGCGGTTTCGTTCGGATATCGGAACAGAGGCATTAGTGCTAGAACGCGTAGAAATGATGAAGAAGTTGCGGAGCTAAATTATCATATTAAAACCGCAGGCAGAAAGCCTGCTCCGTATATGCTAATAACCGAAAATCGGGAGCAGCTTTTCTAGCTGCGGTCCGATTGCCAGTCTTTCTTAACAAGAAAGGAATGGGTCAAACCATGTAGGACAGGAAGGTTTCTGTCCTACAAGTTTTGACTGGCACAGAGCAGAAGAATCGTCCTACCATTGGGTAGATGCGTCGCACCGACCTAACTACATTCCTGATTCCCTTCGTCTACTTCATCGCAGGAGCAAGCAGTCTTGCTGGAGTTGCAACAACGTTTTTCTACAAAGATGATCTCGGGCTCACACTGGAGCAGTTGGGAATACTTAGTTCCATCGCAATCATCCCGTGGAGCATCAAGCCGATGTACGGCATTCTCTCGGACCGCGTTCCGGTATGGGGCCTTCGCAGAAAACCCTATCTTATCCTGAGCGGATTCCTCTCAAGCATCGGCTATCTTTCGCTTGCAACGTGGGTAACGGATTTTTGGGGAGTGCTCTTCGCAGAAGTTGTTGCATCATTGGGATTCGCACTAGCAGATGTCATTGTCGATGGCATTGTTGCCGAACGCAGTAAGTCTCACAAAGCTGCAGGAAAACTTCAGAGTATTTGCAGAGCAGCCATCATGTTCGGCGCGCTGATCGTTGCCTATAGCTCCGGCATTCTTACGGAATCCATCGGAGCACGTCGCGTTTTTCTTCTGACAGCAACTTTGCCACTGCTGACGTCGCTCATTGCTGTATTCCTTAAAGAACTTCCTGCAGAAATCACCGTATGGAACTGGCGGAAAACATGGGCAAATTTTAAAAGCGCGCTTTCACCGGCAATTCTCTGGTCTGCCCTCTTTCTCTTTATCTGGAGAGCAACACCGAGCAGTGGCGGAGCCCTTGGGTACTACATGATCGATGAGCTGCACTTCGATCCGGAGTTCTTCGGCCGCCTGAGTGTCATCAGCCGCTTCATGAGCATCGTCGGCGTATTGATCTTCCGCAAATGGCTTATTGCAGTTCCCATGAAAAAACTTCTCTGCGGCATTGTCTTTGCGAGTGTAATACTAAGTCTGCCCACTTTGGGACTCGTATACCGGTGGTATGAAATTCTCGGTATGAGTCCGAAGTTTTTCGCCATGGCCGATACGCTGATCTCCGGCCCACTTACAGAAATAGGATTCCTTCCCCTTCTCGTTCTTGTCGCAAGAGTATGCCCGAAAGGAGTGGAGGCAACGGTCTTTGCGGTGCTCGCAAGCATTATGAATATCGGCCTTGCCATCAGTGACATCGGCGGAGCGTCACTCGTGCATTTCTTCGATATTCATCAGGCAACGGAAACTCTTGCAGCGAATTACACAAACCTCGACAAGGTTTTATGGATAGCGATCCTCAGTAGCTTTCTGCCCTTGCCGCTTCTGCCGTTTTTGCCTGAAACACGTACAGAGGAAGAGCTCGTATCCGATATTTCTCCTTCAGCTATTTCGAACCAAATCACTGGAAAGGAGATGGTTTAAGACTTGAAAAATACTTGCTTATATTTGGATTTATTTTATAATATATTTAGCCTGAGCCCATTGTGGCTTACTCACTTGAGCTGCGTTCCTCAGGCTAGGACGCGCTCTTTGCAAATCATGGGGTCATGATGTCACACATTGAAATTCTGTCCGCTGTTTCTGCTGTCGTGCTGATCATTGCAACCGTCGTTGCATGGAACAGCAAAAAAACTCTGGAGTACCTGGGTGCAATTGGACTGGTCACTGCACTCACGCTCTGGGGCTACTTCCTATGTGAAGGGTACGACTTGTACCTCAAACATAGCAATCAGTTGCTGGGAGCTTGTCTCCTGGGAAGTATCGTGTGCGCAATGGGAATCCATTTCGGCCCCAGCCGCACATGGAAGAGAATTGCGTGCGCGGGCGGAGCATCATGCTTCATGGTTGTTGCCTTCGCTGTAGGCTGCAACTTCTCATGGTAACGCATGAGCTCATCCATCAAGTCCCGGCACCTTAGCGTGCCGGGCAGTTTTTATGTATGCATTTGTAATTTCTCCGCCGTATCGGCCTCTCGTAACGCCGCAACAATATCGCCCATGTCCCCTTCCATCACTGCAGGGATATTGCTGAAGTTCTGGTTAATACGATGATCGGTGATGCGGTCTTGGGGAAAGTTGTACGTGCGAATCTTCTCGCTTCGGTCACCTGTGCCGATCTGGTTACTGCGCATGTCACCGCGCTCTTTGGCCTTGCGCTCCTGCTCAGCAGCGTAGAGACGGCTGCGCAAAAGAGACATCGCATTCATACGATTCTGCAGCTGTGAGCGTTCCGTCTGGCATGCAACAACAACGCCCGAAGGAAGATGCGTGATGCGGATTGCCGATTCCACTTTATTGACGTTTTGGCCTCCGGCTCCACCACTGCGGAACGTATCGATGCGCAGATCATTTGGGTTGATGACGATGTCTACTTCCTCGACTTCGGGAAGAATGGCAACGGTCACCGTGGACGTATGCACACGACCCTTCGCCTCTGTCTCGGGAATACGCTGGACGCGGTGCACACCGGACTCAAACTTGAGTGCACCGTATACACATTCTCCGGTAATGCGGGCAGTCGCGTTTTTTATACCGCCTGCATCAGCATGGGAACTATCGACAAGTTCGGATTTCCAACCCTGATTCTCGCTGTAGCGCAGATACATCTTCAGGAGTTCCGCAGCAAAGAGTCCTGCTTCATCCCCCCCAGCTCCGGAACGCACTTCGAGAATGACGGAGCGATCATCGTCTGGGTCCTTGGGCACCATACGCTTGCGGATTTCCTCTTCAAGAACGGGTAGACGAGTCTGTGCCGCTATGGATTCTTCAAGAGCAATCGCCTTGAGCTCACTGTCACCTTCAAAATCCTCTGCAGATGCGATGGCCCGAAGACATGCATCACGCTCGTCGAGAAGTGCCATAATCGGCAGTAAATCTTTTCTCCGCTTACTAAACGTCTTCACCTTCTGAATGTCGCCAAACACCGAAGGATCTTCCAGTGAGCGATTCACTTCGGCAAATTCCCTGCGGAGAGCGGCAGCACGGTCGTCCATTGGGATAATCATAATGGGCAGCGGAGGAATGAGGAAGGAGAACGAAGAAAGAGAAGTAAGAGAAATAAGGGATGTACGGGAAAAAAGGGATATCCCTTTAATCCCTTATTTCCCTTATTTCTCTTCTTGCCGTCACGGCAAATTCATCACCGCCGCATCAAACGTAAAGCAATGCTTGCCGGACGGATGATCCCAGAATGGGGCGTACTGCTCCCGATTTTCAAAGGAAAACACCGTACAGACGGAGAAATGCGTGCGATCCACAACAGAATAGATGTACGGATTGCCTTCACCATCGATCACCGCAACCCTCTGACGCTCACTTTGTGCAGCTATTTCATCCAGTGACTTTGGCAATGCCTTCAGAGGTCCAGAGGAAACAGGCTTGCTCCACCGATCGGGACCGTAGACGAGATCCAGTGTTGCTTCTGCAATCGTCCGGATGTCATTCACGCGTTGCGCATCGATCTTACGGAGACGCTCTGTTCCAGGGGATCCTGCGAGAATCAATCCATAGATAAACGAAGCGAGTACGGCAACGGTAGCAACCGAACCGTATTTCTTATTGAGAACGCTGAGAGCTGCCGGCTCTATGCGCAGAGACTGGAAGTAGTAGAGGAATGTGGATCCGGTAACCACAAAGACCACAAGAGCCTTCAGGAAGAATCGTAGGGTCATCTCACCATTGAGAAGCGAGAAGATCAGGGCGATAACGTCGCCCATAAGCACGGAAGCGGCTATAAAGAGTGTGAGGTAGGTCAGCCACCTGCGCACTCCCCCACTCACTTTCTCGGGGTGTGTCTTCAGCTCAGCGAGCAAAATACGGGAGATCCAGATAAAGAGCGGATAGGCGACGATGATCGCCGAAAGCGACCAGCGGATAGAGGTGCGGAACCCTTCCTCGGTTGCGTAGGGTTCAAGCGCGACGTCCGGAAGCCAGCGATTGATATAGGCATAGGCGAGAACAAGGAAGCTGATGACAACGGTGTAGAGACCGGCAAATGTGAGCAGATGATAAAACGCATCACGAGCACCTCCAGCATCGGCAGGAATAGGAACAGGCATATCGAGGCCTTGCTCAGCTGTTGCTGCGGCAATGTCTCTCTCTTTCCATCCGGCGGAAAGTAGTAGCATACGGATCGTCTGGTGATCCATGCCTTTGGTTCTTGCGTGGGCAATAAAAGATTCGAGCGAAGAGTGGGTGGATTTGGTCATAGTATGGTGATTGTAGGGGGATTGGGGAAGATGTACATACGAATGCACTATAGGAATGTACTCCAAGTGCAACAAATATAGGACGTACATCCAGAGTGTATCTTACAAAAAAACGTCCGAGAGAGTTTGTAAGTGCGCGTCGCACCTCTCTCGGACTAAGCTCGTCATTAGGCTTTTTCAGGGTGGGTACACCCCACCTTTCGGGTTAGGTTCCGCCTCGACACCTCAGACGAACTGATGACGCGCGATCCAAGTGGATCGGGACATATACATCACCTCCTTCCTTCAATAGAGATTGTGATGCTATTTGATAGTAAGATGATTTTGGATAGTGTCAATTTGATTGGAATACTAATATTCATGCGAATGAAAATTCTCGTTGCCCTCTCCGGCGGTATAGATAGCTCTGTCGTTGCACATCTGCTCAAGCATGCGGGGCATGAACTGATCGCTGTGCGATTCCTCCTCTGGACGGATCCGCTAGCCCCTGCGCTTGCGGAAATCCTCCCCAGTAAGTGCTGCACGACACAGAACGCGATGCGCGCGCAGAAGGTCGCAGAAACTCTGGGAATCCCCTATCACATCGTTGATCTCAGTGAGGAATTCAAGCGAACGGTCGTGGACCCGTATCTTGAAAGTCACCGTAAGGGTCTTACGCCCAATCCCTGCATTGGCTGTAACCGCACGATCAAGTTCGGAAAGCTGATCGATCTCATGAAGGAGTACGGATGTGAAAAACTGGCAACGGGACATTATGCGAGGATTGGGAATGAACCGTTGCACGTTGCAGGTTACAAAGAAACTCTTTGCAACCTGCAACCTGCAACTTGCAACAAATCAAACCGTTATGCTCTTCTCGAGGCCACAGATAAATCCAAAGACCAAAGCTATTACCTCTATGGACTCACGCAGGATCAGTTATCGCATTGCCTCTTTCCCCTCGGAGCAATGCAAAAATCGGAAGTGTATGCCCTCGCAAAGGAATTCTCTGTGCCGTTCGACGACACTTCCTACCGCGAAAGTCAGGATCTGTGTTTCTTTCCGGAAAAGACTCCGGAAGCATTTCTCAAGAGGCATCTTCAGGACGCGCTACATCCTGGACCAATCATGAGAAGAGATGGATCCGTCGTCGGAGCGCATGAGGGACTACCACTCTATACCTTCGGTCAGAGACGCGGACTGAAGATCGGAGGACTCAAAATTCCCCTGGAAGTCGTAGCGAAAGACGCGAAAAGCAATGCTCTTGTGGTTGCAGATCGGGGTACGGAAGTACTCCATGAAGTAAAACTGAAAGATATTGTCTGGATCGGAGAAGGGCCTGCAGAGTCAGTGGACATCCCCCTTCAGTGCCGCACTCGATCCCTCTCAAGGAAGCTAGAAGGAACACTGCGCTATACGGGTAATTCAGGAATGTTTACGTTCGCAAATCCACAACCTCCGCAAAGCCCCGGTCAATCGCTTGTGTTCTACAAAAATGAGGAAATTGTGGGAGGCGGAATTATGCAGTAAATACTGCGAAGATTGCATTTTGTCTCCGGTATTTCCCCGTTCTTACTTTATCGCATACACTAGTGCATCCTGAGGCTTTTTCCGCTATACTATCACGATACCACTCGACCCCCACCAGCATCGCGCAGAAGTACTTCCGGACGGCAGCATCGTACTTCCGGATATAGACATGCCATGTACGGAGATAGATATATCGGAATCACCAGTGGAGGAGGCGCCTTTTATAGCTGCACCAGAAACATCTTCGGAAATGATCTGGGAGATTGTGCAGGAAGATGTTGCGGAGCAACATATATCTTCTCCCGAGAACATTCTGCCATCCGTAGAAGAACCACAGGATGATAGATGCACACAAGAACCTTGCCAAAATCGCATAGACATTGATCCCGCACATGCCATCGCACTTCTCAAGTCCGGACAGCTCGCTGCATATAGAGCAGCAATCGGCGTTCTTCAGGAAAGTGCGAACCAGTATCGCGTCAGTGCGAAGGATGTCCGCGGAGCACTCGGGCGCAGCAAAGCAGGGCTCTGCGATGCAGGAACGTCACTATGGGTTTTTCTCACGCAACCGGTATGGATCGTACGAAAGAATGCCGAGCCTCGTAAGTACAGCCGCGGTACGCTCTTTGTCCTCGACACGGTGCGCTTTGGCGGTACGTTTGCCGCACTTTTCACGGCTATTTTTCTCACGCTGAACTATCAGAGCTTCTGGGAAATCGTGCGTAGCAATATCCGGCCTATCCACTCCGTGCAAAACGAGCAGATGCTCGTATCAACAGTCGATGAGGCTCTCCGCAACAAGCTGATGAAAAGTCCTGCTCTTGCAGTTGCCGGCCGGAGTGCCGGAGATCTTCTGAGCTTCCTCCCCGAAGTGGGACCGCCCGACAACCGCATCATCATCCCGAAGCTCAATATCAATGTTCCACTCGTCACACCCTCCTACCAGAATCTCCTGCAGGAAAACTGGGCGGGAGTGGAGGAGGATATCCAGTCCTCACTCCAGCACGGCGTTGTCCACTACCCGGGTACCGCGCGTCCGGGGCAAGCGGGAAACTTCTTCGTCACGGGCCACAGCTCCTACTATCCGTGGGCACCGGGAAAATACAAGAATGTCTTTGCACGCCTTCACGAGATGGACGTCGGAGACGAGTACTGGGTCTACTATGGTGGCGACCGCCACCGCTACAGAGTGGTAGAAAAAAAGGAAGTCAGGCCGAGCGATGTTACCGTGCTCGACCAGCCCCTCAGTCATCGAACTGCAACCCTCATGACCTGCACTCCGGTCGGTACGACCTTACGCAGACTCATCGTCACAGCAGAGGAAATTGATCCCCTCACAGGAGTGGCTCTGGATGTAGGAGAACAGGGGGAGCGCCAAAAGCAAAAACTCAATGTGGAGCAGTTGCCGATATAGCAGGCAACAATAGGCTACAATACTCACGTGCCGCCGTGGTGAAATGGTAAACACGGGGGACTTAAAATCCCCTGCCCTCTTATAGGGGCTTGCTGGTTCAAGTCCGGCCGGCGGCACCACGTAAAAACGCTCGCAGTGCGCTGCTCGCGTTCACGTGGCACCGCCACTAACTCTAAATACATATGAGCAAGCGAAAGCACGAGAAGCGTTTTTACGTGTCGCGTGGGACGTGGCGAACGTAGTGAGCTACGTCCTTTACGCGACTTATGCAGCCGCTTCTCACTATTTTCTCTAGAATAGAATTCCAATACAATCCTCCGCTATGCATCACGTTTACCTTATCCAAAGCAAACCAAAAGGCATTTGGTATATCGGGTATACCTCTGACCTGAAACGCAGACTAACTGAACACAAAGGTCACAAAAATGTTTCCACCTCAAAAGAAGCATCTTGGAAACTCATTTACTGCGAAACATATGTAAACAAGATGGATGCCCTTGGACGGGAACGATTTTTAAAGAGTGGATCGGGGAGAAAATTCCTCAAAAAACAGTTGTTGCATTTTATTGCAGAAGAAGTATAAAAAAATTCAAGATACTTTCACTCCACCATCCCAAGTCCATTCGGAAACATTTCAAGAAACTCATCACGAGCATCCTCATAACTCATATCCCCCAAATCCTCCGGAAAAAGAATAAGTTTGTCGGACAGCATCATTTCGCTATTGATCACTTCAATCTGTCCATCTGCTTTTACAAACGCAAAGCAGCCCAATGCATCGACCTCTGCACGGGTAAGCAAGACAGCCTGCGGAACCGTACCAGTATCAAGATCGACCCGCATAACCGGACACATCTGGTCACTAAAGAGATCATTAATATACGCAAACGGCAATGCATCCTGACTGATTTCACCGTGCTCCCTGCGCTCATGCAATCTTTGTTCGAGAGGATTGAGGGAAGTGAGCTCATGTATTTTTTCTCCGGTCGCAGCAGCGATCAACTCTGTCTCATGAGCACCAGCAGGCACTGGTGGCACCTCTGACTGCTGCTGAACATCTAGAGAATCACCCATATGATCATTATATCTTAATTTAACAAATTATCAATATTATGCTATAATTATATAAATGTCCACACAAACACTCAATATAGTAATCCCATGGTTCCGCACAAAAAAGAGGGGGGCATCACTCGGCTGGGGCGCTTTGGGAGTCGCTATCATTGCCAGTTCTACGTCGGTGACATTTGCCGCAGCACTTGCAGGAGCGCTGTCACCACTCTCCATGCTCTTCATCTCCGAAGCGCTTACAATGCTTTTCACCGTACTTTCCTTCGGACTGGTTCCGATTCTATCGAGGCTTGCACGCATCAAAAAGCAATTCTGGATGCCTCTGATCCTTATCGGCATAAGCAATAGCGTCATCGCGCCACTACTCGCATTTACAGGTATCCGGATGACAGGCCCCATCAATGCCGAGCTCTTTATCCGCGTCGAGGATATCGTCCTTCTTCTTCTTGCAATACTTGTACTCGGCGAGAAGATGAAACGGCAACACATCTTCGGAGCGGTATGCGTTCTCTTCGGCGTAACGATCGTCGTACTTCGCGGATTTTCGCAATCCATGTCGCTATCCGCAGGAGACGCCTACATCCTTATCGCAGCAGTCTTCTACGGCTGCGGAGGAATTCTCTACAAACGTTATCTTCATCATATTCCGCCAGAGATTGTCGTCTTTAGCAGGACATGCATAGGTCTATCAGCATTCTTCCTCGCATCACCCTTTCTCCACCATACACTCATGCAGGAGCTCAAAGCATTTCCGATGGGACTCGTCGTCGCACTTGTTGGATACGGATTTGTCTCAAGATTTTTAAACCTCTTCTGCTTCTACGAAGCTATGGACAGAATGCCCGTACGAACAGTCTCTCTCCTACTGAATCTTGGCATCATCGTTTCGATTGCCTTTGCCAATATCTACCTCGGTAGTCCCATTGAAGCATTTCATATCGCCGGTGCAGGCTTTATTCTCATCGGATCCGTTCTTATGGAATTGGAATGTTTCTCCCGCCACAAAATCCACTTTGCGGCACACCTGAAGCATAAGCACAGGAGCCACGTGTAATGGGGTTGATTGGGCTCGTTGGGTTTATTGGGTTTATGGACAATATATTCAATGCATCTATTTCTTCGTAACCCAAAAAACCCAATAAACTTCATCAACACAACAAACCCACTATTCTCCGTACACCTCCTCCGCAAGCACGATGATCTTTGCGATTTCTGCGCGATTGATAGAATCGTTTGGACCGAATGCACCCGTAGCGCTGCCATTCGCATCGGTATAACCGCCGACAATGTGATCCTCGTGGGCGGTGATGATAGCAGAGCGAAACTCTGAAGAGCTGTCCACGTCGCTGAAGGGACTTGCATCGGAATCACGGAATGTCACTCCATAAGCCTGCAGGACAGTGACGACAACTTCGGCTCGATTTGCGGGACGAGTAGGTTCAACCGATCCATCGGCAAATACCGTCCAGTGCAGCGTCTCTGCACAGCGCAAGTACTCCTCAGACCATGTCCCCTTCGCCGCTGTATTGAGAATAGTTTTTGCACATGCACTACGATCAATACCAGCGGCTACGCTCACAATCTTGGCAAGTTGTTCGATCGTAACAGAATCCGCAGGACCAAACAGTCCAAGTGGCCTGCCATCTTCACTGCGGTATCCGGAAATAATTCCGCTGTCTGCTGCGGCGCGCACGTATGGTGCAAACCAACCATCACGTGGTACATCCGAGAGATCGACGGAAACACCGTCAATACGAATTTGCACAAACGGCGAATCACCTACATCCCCTGAGGTACGGTCTACCTCTACGGTCGATGCATCAACGGGCAGAAGATCTGACGAGGAGAGATCTTTGCGATCGCCTGTATCCCAATCGGCCTGCTGATCCATACGGAGCAGATCCTCGTCGAAACGATCAATATCATCTACAAGATACTCCAGAGAGTCAGCTGCAAAGGAAAACGTAGTCGGAATACATACCAATAGGGCAATTGCAAGGAGGCGCATACAGAAGTGTATGCACGAACCGAGTAAATTTTCCATTTTCTATTTTGCATTTTCCACTTCCTACACTAGGCTTGGCCAGACATGATCGAGCAAAAGGACGCCGGCTCCCAGGGCGCCCGTCAGGGCGGGGGGAGAGCGTTTTCCCATATCCGGACAATTCTGCTTCTGGGATCCGGCGCTCTCAAGATCGGAGAGGCAGGAGAATTTGACTACTCCGGAAGCCAAGCGATCAAAGCATATAAAGAGGAGGGGCTCAGGGTTGTCCTCATCAATCCGAATATCGCCACAAATCAGACAAGCTGGGGACTTGCCGATCGCGTCTATTTTGAGCCAGTGACGCCCGCTTTTGTTGAGCGGATTATCGCCATCGAAAAACCTGAAGCGATTGCACTCAGCTTTGGTGGGCAAACCGCTCTCAACTGCGGCGTCGCTCTCGATGCTCAGGGCACGCTACAAAAATACGGTGTAGAAGTACTGGGAACGTCTGTCGAAAGCATCCGAAAAACGGAAGACCGTGCACTCTTCAATGCTGAGCTCAAATCTATCGGCGTAGATGTTCCGCGATCATACGCCTGCACCACACTCGATGAAGCCATGCAGGCAGGAAGGACTATCGGATGTCCGGTTATCGTCCGGGCCGCATACGCACTAGGAGGCAAGGGCAGTGGCAGAGCCATGAACGAAGAAGAACTACGGGATCTCTGCAAAATCGCGTTTGTAGAGTCTCCACAAGTTCTCGTAGAGGAAGATCTCACAGGATGGAAAGAGATCGAGTACGAAGTTGTACGGGACTCTGCAGATAACTGCATCACCGTCTGCAACATGGAAAACGTCGACCCACTGGGAATCCACACCGGAGAATCCATCGTTGTAGCGCCCAGCCAGACACTCGATAACGAGGATTATCAGATGCTTAGGAGCATCGCTCTCAAGGTCATCCGTCATCTCCGTATTGTCGGTGAATGTAATATTCAATACGCGCTCGATCCGAAATCGCGGACGTATCGCGTCATCGAAGTGAATGCACGACTCAGTAGAAGTTCTGCTCTGGCATCAAAGGCTACCGGTTATCCGCTAGCATTCGTCGCAGCGAAGCTAGGAATTGGCTACCTGCTACCCGAGATCCGCAATGCGATTACGAAGACAACGTGTGCGGACTTCGAACCATCTCTCGATTACGTTGCGGTAAAAATGCCGCGCTGGGATCTCCAGAAATTTCGTTTTGTGTCCGATCAGGTGACGAGTGAAATGAAATCCGTCGGTGAAGTCATGGCGATAGGACGATCCTTTGAAGAGGCACTGCAAAAAGCCATTCGGATGCTCAACATAGGTGCTGACGGACTTTTCCATACCAAATTTATCTTCAAGGATCTCACGGCGGAAGTGAAGCGCCCAACTCCACGACGCATCTTCGCTGTTGCAGAGGCGCTTAGCGGCGAGTGGAATCCAGAGGAGACATCCATCGCCACTGGTATCGACCGTTGGTTTTTAGAGCGCATACATGCATGTGCAAAGCATCTGAAGCAGATGACCAAAGCCGGTGAGTCGATACCTCCTGATATGTTGCGGAAAGCCAAAATGATGGGTTTTTCAGATCGATCCATTGCGAGTTGCACCGGCATAGATCCCGAAGCACTACGGACCAAGCGCATTGGCCTTGGCATAACACCGGTTGTAAAACAAATCGATACACTTGCGGGAGAATTCCCGGCCCAAACGAATTACCTGTACCTGA
This sequence comes from Candidatus Peribacteria bacterium, assembly GCA_943354555.1. Taxonomy (GTDB): domain Bacteria; phylum Patescibacteriota; class Gracilibacteria; order Peribacterales; family Peribacteraceae; genus 2-12-FULL-55-11. Next base: position 35,214 of record CALRCM010000003.1, read on the forward strand.
CATACCATGGAACGGAGCATGATGTGTGTTTCGATACAGACCAGTTGCGGGTTACGAGTTGCGGGTTACGAGATAAACTAGCAACGAGCAACCAGCAACCCGAAACTGTCGTTGTTCTCGGCGGCGGTCCGTATTCCATCGGATCTTCGGTAGAATTCGACTGGTGTTGTGTGCAAGCGACTCATGAACTTCAGCGGCAAGGAAAGTTCGTCGCGATGATCAACAGCAATCCTGAAACTGTCAGTACGGATTTTGATGAATGTGACATGCTCTTCTTCGATGAGCTCACCGACGAGCGAGTGCGTGATATTGCAGATCTTCTGCACCCTGAAGGGGTTGTGGTCTCCATGGGCGGACAGATTCCAAACTCTCTGGCTCCGAAGCTTGCATCTGCGGGAATTCCCATCCTCGGAACAGCCCCGAAAGATATCGACCGTGCTGAAGATAGACATAAGTTCTCTACCCTCCTCGATGAACTGCAGATAGACCAACCAGCTTGGCAGGAATTTTCCGACCTGCGCTCAGCAGTGGCATTCGCGCAAAGTGTGGGTTACCCCGTCATCGTCCGACCGAGCTACGTGCTTTCTGGTGCATCCATGGCAGTCGTACATACGGATGCCGACCTAGAGGAATACATCAGTCTGTCCGCATATGTAAATAAGGAAGCCCCAATCGTCGTCTCAAAGTTTGAAGTGGGAGCGAAAGAGATCGAGCTCGATGGAGTTGCACAGAATGGAAAACTCCTGATCTACGCAGTTGCCGAGCACGTCGAGAATGCCGGCGTGCATTCGGGCGATGCAACTATCGTCCTCCCACCTCAACGGGTAAACCTTGAGACGTTGCGACAAATCAAAACGGTAGGAAAGAATATTGCTGCAGGACTTTGCATCTCCGGACCCTTTAACATCCAGTTCCTTGCAGTGAATAATCGGATCAAGGTTATTGAGTGCAATCTACGGGCTAGCCGCAGTTTTCCATTCGCGAGCAAGGTCACCGGAGAGAACTTTGCATCTCTTGCGACACAAGCACTCCTCGGTAAGGCTCCGACCGACCGACGCTACCAGACGCTGGATCTCGACCACGTCGGAGTAAAAGCAGCGCAGTTCAGTTTCTCCAGACTACGTGGAGCCGACCCACGTCTTGGCGTAGAGATGGCAAGCACAGGGGAAGTCGCTTGTTTCGGTCGAAATGCAGAGCAAGCCCTACTCACAGCCCTTCTTGCTGTTGGATTTACCATACCGAAGAAAAATATCCTTGTTACGGTCGGGCGCCTCGAGGATAAAGTGGAAATCCTCCCTGCATTGCTGTCGCTTTCCGAGCGCGGCTTTTGCTTCTTTGCTACGGCACGCACCCATGAATTTCTGGAATCCAGAGGGGTGACATCTGCCCTCCTCAACAAAGTGAGCGAACCCCGATCCCCCAACATCCGGGAATATCTCGAGATGCGCCGCATTGACCTTGTTATCAATATTCCCACGCATTCTACAACCACCGAGCGCACGGACGGCTACTTTATCCGCCGCATGGCGACGGACCACGGCATTCCGCTTATTACCAACGTCCAACTTCTTAAACGCTTCGTTGAAGCCCTCATGCGCGAAGATCCTGAAAATCTCCCTTTGCTTGCCTGGCCGGATCTGCTGCATAGTGAAAGCTGAAAGGGTACTGCTTTTACGACCAAACGGTTGCCTCGGTTAAAAACTCGCGTACAATCCCTCCGTTTTCTCCTTCTTTTTCCATGCTCAACGACGACGATCTTCTCGATGATGAATCCCCTGCCCAGCAGGACGAATCCTCTACATCCGATGGTGATGATGATATCCTCAGTGCCGGTGGAGCACCTGGAACGGCTCAGGGTGATGATGATCAGACACTCGTGACAAAGGAGGGCCTTAAGAAGCTCAAGGAAGAGCTCGACTATCTTAAAACAGTTCGTCGTGTAGAAGTATCTCAGCGCCTCAAGGAAGCAATCTCCTATGGAGATCTGTCGGAAAACTCCGAATATGAGGAAGCGAAGAACGAGCAGGCTTTTGTGGAAGGACGAGTCCTCGAGTTGGAGCTGAAAATCAAGAACGCCAAAATTATTACAGAAAAGAAGCCTGACGCTAAACGCGGCAAGGAGATAGATATCGGCACCACCGTTACGGTCCGCAACCGCACCGATGGAGACGATCCCGAGACCTACATCATCGTTGGCTCCACAGAGGCAGATCCTCTCGAGCACAAGATCAGCAACGAGTCTCCGATCGGTCGTGCACTTCTCGGAAAAGAGAAGGGTGATATCGTCGAAGTACCGACACCTGGGGGAAAGTTCCGCTATGAAGTACTGAAGGTCGCTTAATAGAGAACAGAGAAAAGAGAACTGAACCATCTCTTTTCTCTTTTCTCTATTCTCTATTCTCTTTACTCTAATGTCATGAGCACACCGCCTTCCCCTCCTCAGGGAACCTCTGCAGCATTCGTCGTCCCTCCTGAAACCGAGCAGAAATTCAGCGAGATTGTGTCGCTCATTCGAGCATCCGAGAGTATGAATGATGAAGAACGACAGTACTGGATAAACATCCTGCCAATCATGACTCCTGAACAGGTCGATAACCTGCGTAAGATTCTTACAACCGAGCGTGATCAGCTTTCCGCAATCGATCGCAAGTACAGCAAGGAAATCTCATCCCTCGGCCAGGAAGAAGTTCTGCGTCGTGCAGAAGAGCTGCGGAGGAGCAAGCGCAAAGAGCGCACCGAGCAAGAGCAAGCAAGTGAGGAGGCTGAAGATACAACCGCGGAGGATCTTCTCAGAAAGATCGAAGTGGAGGGAGCATGATGTACTTGCCTAAGGGGCAGACCTCAGACGCCGCAAAGTCTGGCTACGCAAAGATCAATGAGCGCCTCTTGCTCCTGCGGAGCATCTGCAGACATTCGTAGTGGGCCTGTCTTCAGATCTATATCCGCCTGCGCACACATCTCTACGAGCGCAAGGAGAGCTGAGCGGTCCATGCGCCTAGCTATGGGCAAGAGACTACGTACCGTGCCAAACTTTAGCCCACAGCGCTTCATGATCGCTTGTTCTGTTCTTGCACCATCATGAAATGCTGCTGCTACTTGCGTCAGCTGCGAGACTGCCCATAGCAGGGTAGGCCATAATCCTGCGGCAGATTCTCCACTGGCCAGATAGGTACGTACAAATTGCAGAGCAGCTGCGGAGTCGCCGCTGGAAAGAATATCGAGTACGTGCCAAACATTCTGCTCGGCAGAGGGAAGAACAAGGGACCTAACATCCGCTACCTCAATCGTCCGACCGTGAACGTAGATGGACAGTTTCAAAATTTCTGCGTCGAGCATTATCTGATCCTCACCGACGAGTGCATGAAGCAGGCACCGGGCCTGAGGTGTGATAGAGACCGAAAGCTGCTGACACCGCTGGGCCATCCATGCATCAAGTACTGCACCTGTAAGGGGCATAAAATTCTTCACTTCGGCAATCTCCAATAGTGCCTTCGTCCCGGATCGCCTTTTGTCCAGATCAGGACAAATGAAAAGCAAGATGACATCACTATGGGTATCCGCTGGCAAACGCATGATCTCCTCACGCTCAAAATTCGGCATGCCCTCAACAATGACAAGTCGCTTGGGCGCTGTAAACGGAAGAACGCTGACTTCATCAAGCAACCGGGAATAGGAAAGACCCGCCGCATCAACTCTGCTAGAGTTTTCAGCACCATATTTCTCGGTAAATGATACAATCCATCTCCTCCGCTCCTCACGGAGAAGATAGGCATTGTCTCCCGTAAATAGACAGATGGGTGCCATAGATATCCCGAATAGTATGGCACATGAATGCGCGTAGTATTGATATTGCAATAATGCAAATATAGTATATTTCGTAGTAAATGCTTTGTGCCGAAATGCTACAGAATACTACTATGAATATATTTCCACTCCTGGCCATGGAGAAGTTCTGCAAAATGCCCTATACTGACGGGATATGACAAAGAAGACATCTTCCGCGGCAGTGAACTTCAAGATCCTCATGTTGGGGTCTGCAACGGTAGCGAGTGCTTTTTTCGTCGGTATTCAAACGGCCGGAGATGTCCAACCCATCTCCCTGATCGAAGCAGGTGGTGCAATCACGGGTGATATAGACAATAGCGGCATGGTCGACGAAAACGATGCCATAGCCATTCTTGAAATGGTGCAAGGATATCGTGATATCACTCCGGACGCTTTGCACAGAGACCCCAACCACGATGGCATCTTCACCATAGATGATGCCATCCGCATCCTGACTATTATCGGGGACCAATAACACCTATGAAATCACACACACAAACTACCATCGCTCTCCTCCTCGCCGGAATCATCCTGATAGGATCCCCGTCACAGGTATATGGGATGGGAACGGAAACCAGCATCGTCCTTCGACCCCACTGTCTTATGGGATACACAGAAGATAATAGGATCTTGGATGAAGGAGGAGATGCAGAAGCAATCCAGTGCCCAAGCTTCTCCATCGAAGATCCTCAGACACTGAGAACACCTGAGCTCCGTGTGGGCGATATACTTGATATCGACATCGTCGTGGAGAACCCGAACAAGGCAGAGATTACGCGCATACGTTCCTGGCTCTCCTACGATCCCGCAGTACTGAAGGGAGATGAAGTAACCATCAACGAAGCACTACCCATTGTCACCCCGGGTGAAGACGGATTTTCGGAAACAGAAGGGTACGTAAAGATCGAAGGATCTGCTGATGGTAGTGGTCCCAAGGATATTCAAGTTCTTGTTGCGCGTGTGCAGTTCACCGTGCTCAAGCCCATGCCTGCAGGAACAGTCATTACATTCTACGATGTCCAGAAAGATGGCCACACAACGGTCGTAACAGGAATAGGAGAGGAACAGGAGCACATCATCACCCGTGAACCAGGCGCACTGCACGTGATGCTCGCACAAAGTGAGACAGAGGAAGCACCTGACCCTTCGACTGCTGAGATACCAACTGTTGAATCCAATCTCGAACCAGTCGCAGAGGATCCACCAGCCACACCCTCCTCTGCTGCAAGCTCTTCGTCGGAAGCTCCTGAAACGGTACTTCTCTCTGATGGTGAGGCCTGCATCACTAGTCCACAATGTCGATCCAGCCATTGCAATCAGGGTGTATGTCAGGCTGCAGGAGCTCTCATTCCCGATGGAGGTGCATGTGGGGAAAACACTCAATGCCATAGCGGACAATGCTTCAATAACACCTGCGTCGGCACTACGACCTCATCGTCATCCCCGCTTTCACCAATCGGCGGAGCCTGTCTCAGTAGCGCACAATGCCTCAGCGGACTGTGTGCCGATGGCTTCTGTATTCCTTCGCTGGATGCCCAGAGACAGCAGGGCCCATCTTCCGCCGCTGTCGCTTCTGCTCCAAGTGCTGCATTCGGGCTTCTCCAAGTACAGAATGTGCGAATTACAACAGAGGGAACATCCGTGTACCTCGGATGGGAGGCACTGAAATCCTCACAACTCCAAGGATACAATATCTACTACGGAACAACGACAGGAAGATACATTCAGAGAAAAACGGTTAATGGCAATGTGCAGAGCCTTGCGATCCGGTCGCTCCCTGCAGGGACGACCTATTACTTCTCACTGCGGGCTGTGAGTCTTTCCGACCAAGAAAGTGCCTTTAGTGGAGAAGTCGCCGTGACGGTGGGTGACCCGAAGACGGCAACTGCGCCACTGGCTGCAGGGTCGATCCCGAGTGATGACAGTCCCGGAAAAAATCCGGTGCTGGGGAGTGTCACGCAGGATGGCGGAACGGTTCCTGGTGAGACGGGCATCCCGTCTACACTCGCGCTTCTCGCACTCATCTGCGCAATGATCGGAACAGGATTTGCATCCCGTAGACAAATGGTCGCGCTTACCACTGTTGATCAAGCATGAGCACGATCCATCCCCACTGGCATTCAACGGATGACGCACCGGTACCGGTGCGAATCGTAAGCCCAAAAGCTCCCGATGCGGTGCACATCGGATCTGCACGTGTCTCCCGCAGTCCAGCAGCAATTCTCGGAATCATGCTTGCCGTAGCCATAGGTGCTGTTTCCTACGGAACTCTCGATGACACGAAAAAAGAACTCACAGGAGACATTACAGGAAATGAAGTACCCACAAGCGCATTCGATATCCTTGCAAGACAAATCGCTGAGGAAGCACTGCAAGATTCAATAGCAAATGGTAATTCCGAAGCTGCCCCGTGGGCAGCAATGTCCAATACACAGAGTGTTCCCGAGCGTCCAGCAACGAATAATGTTTCGGTACAATCTCCTAGTGCCATCATCCCGACCAATACCAATACCGCTGCACTCGGTGCGGAGTTCGGTAGCATACACAGCGCTGCACCCCGACCATTTTCGCAGCCCGAGAGCGGTGCAGGAATGATCCTCGCTACTCTCACCGGAGCCTTTGCCATGCTGCTCGTCATCGCAAGAAACACACTCAAGATACAAGCGTAACGATACACAGGAAATGTCATTGCCTCTTCGTCTCTAGGATTCTTTTGCTCTGTCGGTAGAATAGGTCCATGGAAAGAACTCCGACATTCCTCAAGAACTACCGAAAGCACCGCCAATCGGAAATTCACGGTCACGCACTCGGCGATGTTATTCAGGATATCGTTTACGGAGGCAACGACGGCATTGTTACAACATTCGCGGTCGTGGCTGGTACGGTTGGCGCAGATCTCCCGCGCTATATCATCATCATCCTCGGACTTGGTAACCTCCTTGCAGACGGTATTTCCATGGCAACAGGTGCGTATCTGAGTCTACGGTCCGAGCGTGACCAGTATCGCCGGATCCGTAAGGAGGAACTGGAGGAAATCAAAAGCCATCCGGAGTTTGAACGGGAAGAGATCCGTGAGTTTCTCGTAAAAATGGGATTTGCCAAGAAGGATCTCAAGCGAGCAACGGAGATCATCACCAGTGACAAAAGCGTATGGGCCGACACGATGATGCATGCGGAGCACGGGCTCACAAAAAAGTCGACCGAGCGTCCACTCCTCCATGCATGGATGACCTTTATCAGCTTCCAAATCTTTGGAGTCATCCCTCTGCTCCCCTATCTCTTTACACTGACAGGCAGTCAACGATTTCCCGTTGCAATGGCATCGACAGCCTTGGCACTTATTTTGCTTGGACTTACTAAGAGCTGGGTAACACGGGAGGCGCTTTTCAGAGGACCGCTCGAAATCACCGGTGTAGGTGCAGCCGGAGCTTTTGTAGCCTATCTCATAGGCGTGCTACTAAAATCGACAGTAGGAGTGGCTTTGTAATGAGAGAACGTTCTCCTTCCTCTATGCTCTGTGCATGCATCTGCCCCGTCCTACGAAATGCCAAGGCATCACAGCAGGGGGAATTCTCTTGGCGTTGATCGTCATTGTGTATGGACGTGTCACCGAATATCCATTCGTCCGATGGGATGATGGAATGCTCATTTATGACAATCCGGCCATACGATCAATAAATCTCCAAACGCTCAAAACTATCTTCACGACCTATGATCCTGAGCTCTATGTGCCATTTACTTTGCTCAGTTACCAGATCGATTTTCTCATCGGGGGAATACGCCCGGCAATCTATCACTTTCAGAATATCCTTTGGCATCTCTCTAATGCAGTCCTCCTTACCTGGCTTCTCTTTTGGCTTTTTGTCGCCCGTAATACGATGGAGAAGTCTCAGGTGTCTATGGGGTGGATTGCTCTTATGCTGGGCTGTCTCTTCGCTGTACACCCGATCAATGTAGAAGCCGTCGCATGGGCAAGTGCAAGAAAAGATCTGCTTTCCACGTTCTTTGCATTAGCAGCAATGCTCGGCTATCTGCCGTGGATCAGTAGCGGAAAACGCTGGTGGTACTATGCATCCCTTATCCTTTTCACTGCGGGGCTACTGAGCAAGGTGACGATTATCACACTTCCGCTGATGCTCATGGTAATCGATCTCTGGTGTAAGCGACCATGGAGCAAGGAAGTATTTCTGGAAAAGATTCCTTTCTTCCTGCTGTCACTTGTCTTCGGCACCATAGCTATCTTTGGAAAATCGTCTCAGCTTCTGAGCGTTACTTCGTGGGAGACTGTCTTGGTTATCGGAAAAGCAATCATGTTCACCCTAGGTACATGGATGGTACCGCTCCACCTTTCCGTCCTCTATCCGTACAACGCTGCTATCACTCTAGCATCGCCCGCGTTCGCCCTGCCGATCATCGGCCTCCTTGGACTCTTCGCTCTCCTCAGTATCCTAGCATATAGGAAGCATACTTTTGCGCCTCTGCTCTGCATAATGCTCTTCCTCCTTCCCCTCCTTCCCAGTCTGCTAAATTTTTCCAAGGGAGGAACGATATATATTTCTTCGGACCGTTACGCCTATCTCCCCTCTCTAGGGATCCTGCTCGGCATCGGACTTTTTATGGAGAAATTTGTTCGTACGCACGTCAGAGCAGTCCTTGTTCTAGCAGGAATTTTGATAACTACTGCAACCGGGCTTGCCATACTCCAAACAAAAACGTGGGCGGGAAGTGAGCAACTTTTTTCCCATGTCCTGAAGAACTATCCAGATGCACACGTCGCTCACAACAACCTCGCAAATTATTTGAGCGAGCGTGCACGTACCGAGGGGAATATTGCTCTGGCCATTACGGAATACGAACATGCACTTGCCATCAACAGCGCAATGCCTGAGAGCAAAGAACGAAATAATGCACGCAGCAAGATCCTCAGTAATATGGCGTCGGCGTACCGACAAAGCGGAGACATATCATTGGCTCGGACGCAGTACCGCGAGGCTCTGCGATGGAGCCCGGTTAACCCCTATGCTCTAGTGGGTCTGGGAATCCTGGCAGGGCTCGAAGGTGATCTCGGTGAATCCGAACGCCTGTACACTACGACACTCACTACGGCACCGCACTTCTCGCCTGCGTACCTGAATCTCGGAAGCCTGTATGCATCCGTAGGTAAATATCCGGAGGCACTTACTGCCTTCGATGAAGCCATCGACATCGATCCATTTTTGCCGCAGGCACACTACAACCGCGGCGTAATTTTGCAGAAGGTTGGGAAAGTATCTGAGGCGCGCATAGCCTATCGCAATGCCATCGATCTCGCCCCATCGTTCGTTGTGGCACGAATTAATCTCGGCATTCTGGAGGCAAGGCGTGGAAAGTACGCAGATGCTGCCGCACAATTCACAGAAGTCCTGCGTATTGATCCTGAGAATGCAAAAGCAAAAGAAGCCTTATGGGAGATACAATTAATGAACAAATAATGTATTCATATTACTATGCAAAGCTTCCATTGATTGAGAAATGGTACAGACAGCTGAACATACAAAAATTCGTTTTCAAGAAACTAGCAACAGAAGCTGCTTGCGGGCATATCGTTCGAAGGATAATGATACGTGCTATATGCAAACCTATCGCTCATACGTTGCCGAGCTTCTCGGCACCTTTCTCCTCACGCTTGCTGTGAGTGTTTCTATAGTTATGCCTTCGGTGATTCCGACTCCGGCCATCGCCGGTCTTACACTCATGGTTATCGTATACATCCTCGGGCCGATCAGCGGTGCGCACGTCAACCCCGCAGTAACCGTCGGTATGTGGTGCATCGGAAAGATCTCCACAGTAGATGCGCTTTGTTACATTCTCTCGCAGATAGGAGGAGCCAGCCTTGTTGCGCCATTCCTTGCTGTCATTCAGGTGATTGCCCCACAGGGAGGATCTCTTGGAGGACTCAGTGTAGGTATTGGTGAAGCACTGGGTGCAGGCATTCTTGTACTGGGTGTAAGTGCAGTCGCAAGTGGAAAGGCATCCGGAGGACCCTCCGGGGTAACGATCGGCGGATCGCTCTTTCTCGGAGCAACAGTGGCCTCGGTGATCAGTAGCGGCATTGTGAACCCTGCAGTTGCTCTAGGCATCGGCGTAGGTGGCCTTGCTAATCTCCTAGCTCCGCTCGTCGGTGGAGTCGCTGCAGCAGAAACCTACAGATGGATGGCGAAGATGAAATAATTCTTGATACCAAACCCCCCTGTTGTTGGACAGGGGGGTTTTTAAAGCTAGTGCTGCCAAATATATGGCATGAGGAAGGAGGGTGCCGTATAATGCTATTCGTGGGTCGGTACCGAAGTAGTCAAACGGGCCAGACTGTAAATCTGGTGGCTTTACGCCTTCGTGGGTGCAAGTCCCTCCCGGCCCACCATTCGACTCGTCGTCGTTACTGCTGTAACGACTCCTCGCTCATGGTAAACCATTCTCCTCTACAAGAGTCGAATGACTCTGAGTAAGACCCTCATGTCGCATCGAAGGACCATATGGAAGAATATTTGTATTTGCTCGTTATTTTCTTGAATCAGGAAATTTATCGGGGCTTTGCAAACACTCAAGCATTCGCTCCTCCATCTCGACTTCAAGAGAAAGTTTGATCTGATCGATGGTCATAGTATCTGGATCAAATTTTTCAATGAAGGATGTAAGCATACTATAGCCAATATTGCCGACTTGCCTTTCTGTAGCTGTAGATTTTCCTCTGTCATCACGAAAAAGATTCTCCGCAAGCTTATACACCCAAATCATCTGGAACCTTCTCAGCCAATCAACAAAACCGCGGTAATCATATACATTCTGTCGTCCCTGTTCCTTTGCCCAATCGACACAGCGCTTTCTACGTAAAACTTCTTGAGCAGATTTCTCCGTAATCTTGGGTTTTGAAGCTTTGCCTTGGCTCGGAGTTTGGTGTGGAATGCCGAGAGCATTCATGACAGCTTCACGGATCTTCGGTTGCGCGTAGTCTCGTATAAGATGACCGTCTCTGGAGGACACATAGGTGGTAAATGTTTCTCTGAGCACAGATAAACCTGCATTATAGGCATCCTGCCATTTTGGATGATCAGACCCTACATGGTTGTGGACCTCTTGGCGTACATGATTACTGAAATTCAGCTCAGCAAGCTCTAAAGCCCGCTTGTAGTTAGGAATGCTTGTACCCGTAGCAAGTGCTAGCCAGGCAATGAATTGTTTTGCCTGCTCTGCAGCGGAACTTTCTGGAGCTGGTTTTTGCGCGGCAGAAGCATCACTCACCAATGCAAAGAGAGCGGTACTCTGAGGATCTTCCGTAACCGGTGCAGCAACGGGCGAATCGCTAGACTGAGGAGATATTGTGACACTCTTATCCTCAGCAATCACCGTTTTAGGACTGGATGCCACTAAGGAGGGAGATGCTCCATGGCTACCTTGAAATTTTTTATACTGAGCCGGCAAAAGCAGATAGTGGCGACATGTTAGTGCGATGGAACGTTTTGGAGTTTCAAGAAGTCCCTCATCAACTCTTAGAAGAAACGTACGGATCATATTGTCGGTCCATTTTTTCCAGTTACCCTTCGGTTCCTCAATAGTGAATGTAGGTGATGCAGGGAGCATTTCATCAGGTTCGACAGCGGGAGAAATTGCCTCTGGAGCAGGAATTTGCTTTTGAGGAATTGGTGGTTCGGAAGAAGGTTGCGACGAGGCTGCCATCTTCACTGGAGGTTGAGGCGAATGTCCTGCCGGAAGTTTTTCTGCATGTAGTTTTGCCGGCTGAAGAGAGGCAGCACCCACTACTCTAGCAGGCTCCGCCGTATGCGTTGGGACTGAGGGCTGAGAGGCAGGAGGCACTGGTGAAGATATGCTTGTCGCTCTTGCCTGCAGACGTATGTACCGTGCGAATTTTCTTACAGCTTGAATCGCATCGTGGGAATGCCCCATGTCTACTGCCTTTTGATCAGAATACTGATCAAGCACAACCAGAATTTTTTTTGCTCTTTCTGTAGTCAATTTCACTCCTCTTCCGCAAAGAGGACCCAACTGTTCTAAAGCTCGCTCAAGACCACTAGCGGTTCTGAGCTCACTATCATTTGGCCCCTTTATTGCCTCATCCCAACCGTCACGCTGACGATCGGACTTGGGTGCATCTGCAAATCCATCCTCCTCCTCCAGTTCAATCTGCACGCCAAGTTCTCGCAGCTCAGCGACTTTCACATGGTTTTCAATCACATTGTCTCTGGTGACCGCTGCGACCTGACTCCGAAAATCCTCTACAAGCTGAATCACCTCCCGCCCATGCTCTGCTACAGCCGCTCTTGCATCTTTCTGCACCGCATGAAGAGCATCCAGAACTCTCGCAATCGGCATCTGGCCGATATGTGTACGCCGATCGGCCTCTGACTGAATATCCGCAAGAACACGCTCCAGATCGGACATATGAGGCCTTGGAGATGGATGATGAGACATGGCCGAAAAGAATAGCGAAATGCCGCTGTAAAACAATCATTCCAAGTTTATTTTCCTGTAGAGACGCACGCTTTGCAGATCGTATGATGCATTGCCGAGGTATGGTGAAAGCCACATCGGGCTTTTACTCTGTAACAAGCTCTTTCTCGAGCATGGCGTGCAAATGTGCACGGAATAGTTTCTTGGTGGAATTCGGCGGATTAAATGATTCGATTGCACGTTGCAGAATTGCATCGGAAACTTTCTGTAGAGCAGGGGTTTTCAGAGCTTTAATGCCCGCCTTACGAAGAATAGCCACACTGTCAGACTTTGCGATATTCGCATAGGTGTTTCTCAGATGATCCTGAGCATCGGCAAACGTATGTACAAAGGAGCCGTCTTCCTGTTTTTTCACATAATCAATGTATCTATCTTTTCTGATGCTCTCAGCCAAAGCTGCGGCATCGATTACTTCATCATCCCCATGCGTGGTAGTAGTAACTGAAGATGCTTCAGCAGAAGTCATTTCAGCAACAGTGCCCGAGGGGGATCTTCGCGTAGCAGCATCCAATATCCGCTGCCTCTTTCTTGATACTGTCTTGGGTGGAGGATCCACAGGAACACTATCCTGATGCTGTGCACTTTCCTGAACAGGAACTATAGGATCATCGCTGACCGATACAACATCACTCTCAGAAGATTGCTCTAGAGTGGGAATGCTCTCTGGAACTGAAGATGCATCGACCTGTACAGAAGATGTATCCAACTTAGGGGTAGGGGAAAGTGCAGCCGTTTCTCCTTGGGTGGCAAACGGTTCTTCAGCAGCAAGACTGGCAACCTGAGCATCAGCAGCCACTGCCTGCACATCTAGCTGTTGCATAGCAATCCATTCCAGATCTATTGCCGCAAACACCAATGGGTGAGCGTACTGGGTGAATATTTCACCATGCTTATCGGGGTCGAAAGCATCGATACAACTCCTGAGAGTTCGATATGCCACTTGCTTGAGTCTTTGATATTCAGCCTCAACATTGGTCTTATCATGTGCGTAACCGAAAACTACAGGAAAGCTTAATTTTGCCCTTCGCGCTTTATTGAGGGCAGAATGCATAGGTGGCCTCGATACATTTTCCACTGTAAAATCCGGTTCTTGTCCTAGACCTGAAACTCTGGGCCGTCCCAGTGGTTGGTACCGTGCCCACCCGCGTTCAATACCTTGTCTCACGCATGCATCCAAGTCTCCCAATGCAGGATCGTAAAACCAAATGGCACGCGCTGCATTATTGCGGGCATTATCTCTGTACCCCTGACGAACCCGATCTGGCTCCCCATGCACATGCTCTTCCGTAAGCTCATCTGCTAGAGAAAGATATGGAAGCAAAAGTGCGGCAACGGTCTCCTCATGAGAGGCGCAGTCTATGCCCTGTGCGAACGCCCACCGATGGAGTGTTTCGATGTTTTGCTCAGATGGCAGTGGATCGCCATCCGCAATGATTCTCGTTATGCTTGCTGCAGTGTGAGGAGTAAGAGGTTTGCGAAAATGGGAAGATAGGCGACCATCCACAGGCACGCCACTGTTGCTATGAAGCTGCGTTACTTGGGTACGTAATTAATCGATGAGATACGAAACGATTGGATGACCGGATCTAGTTTCAATCGATCGCAATGATCGATCTTCATCGAAAGATAAGCCGCTGGTTTCTCTGTCTCCAGCCATGGCGCAAAAGCATAACAAGAATTGCAGTGACTACAAGACAATTGGCAATAATCTCGTCTCCCTGCTACTCATATCGTAGAGCCTCTATAGGGTCCAGCCGCGAAGCCTTTCGAGCGGGGTACACTCCGAAAACAAGACCCGTGACTACGGCCATCGCAAAAGCCGAAGCGATCGCCGAGAGTGAAAGCACAAAGTGAAACTCCCCAAGCACACGATTGGCAATCTGCGAGAGCATCCAACCCGTACCGGCACCAAGAAGGATCCCGATTATCCCCCCCGTACAGGTGAGGGCGACACTTTCAGCGAGGAACTGCAGAAGGATATCTCTGGGTCTTGCACCTATTGCCTTACGAAGTCCAATCTCCCTCGTTCTCTCGGTAACAGTGACCAACATGATGTTCATGATGCCGATCCCTCCGACAAGGAGGGAAATGCACGCAATAAGAGCAAGAAAGACTGTGAGCCCCATGGTGACGGAAGAGACAATGGAGGTCACCTGCTCGGCGGAGCGTGCAATGAAATCGTCTTTATCGGGATCATTTTCAGGATTTTTGATCCTATGACGGTCACGGAGCAACTCGGTGATATCTCGCTTGGCAATGTCCGGATCACCGACGGTTTTCAGTGTCATATAGGAAAGATGATCCTGTCCGGAAACAATGCGGGCAGTGGAAAAGGGAATGAAAACCGGCTTGTCCATATCGGAAAGGAGGAGAGATCCTACGCTTTGCAAAGTACCGACAACCGTAAAACTTTCCTCACCAATAGTAATCCTCTCTCCAAGTGGATTTCTGTTGCCGAAGAGATCAAGAGAAGTTTGGTAAGCAACCACTGCAGAGTGGAGGGCACCTTCTTCATCTGCACTGTCGAGAAGCCTGCCCTGATCAATCTCCAGTCCGTAGTTACCGAAGATGCTCTCGGTTGCGCCGAATACCATCGGGGTACGCTCCTCGCGTCCATAGCCCACTGGCTTACCAACGATAATGACAGGCACAACATGCTCAACAGTGGAAAGCCGCTTAACGCGCTCGTAGTCTTCAATTGTAAGACTCTCCAGATTGCCTCCAAATTTTTCAAAACCCGTCGGGATGATGTCCATCGTGTTTGTTCCAAAGGAGTCAATTTGCGAAAGAATGTACGACTCAAAACTGCGACCGATGCTGATCATAAGAACAACCGCAGCAACACCGATGATGATGCCGAGCATGGTCATGGCGGTGCGCTTCGTGTTTGTACGAATGCCGGAGAATGCCGCAGTAAGAAGATCTAGTGAATTCATAAATATGTAATTAAGTTTCAGCCCTTATTATAAAGTATAAGATCGAATACATAATTTATTCATATCGAAGAGATTCTACAGGATCAAGGGAGGAAGCTTTTCGTGCAGGGCTGATACCGAATATCACTCCGGTGAGAGCAGCCATAAGCACAGCGGCAATCATGCTTGGAAAGGAGATAGCAAACAGATAGGTGCTTAGAAATCCTTGAATGATTTGTGCAATAATCCACGCAAGCCCCAAGCCAAAAATAAGACCGATCATCCCTCCGGTCACCGTCAGTGCAACACTCTCGGCAAGAAACTGCAAAAGGATATCACGAGGCCGTGCACCCAAAGCTTTGCGCAAACCGATCTCG
Source organism: Candidatus Peribacteria bacterium (assembly GCA_943354555.1). GTDB lineage: Bacteria > Patescibacteriota > Gracilibacteria > Peribacterales > Peribacteraceae > 2-12-FULL-55-11. Next base: position 50,836 of record CALRCM010000003.1, read on the forward strand.
CGTGTCCGCTCCGTGACAGTCACAAGCATGATATTCATAATGCCGATACCTCCGACGAGAAGGGAAATACCGGCAACTGTCGTTATGAAGAGGGTCAACCCCAAAGAGACAGAGCTAAGGATGGCATTCGCCTGCTCGGAGGAACGTACGATGAAATCGTCTTTTTCCGGATCATTCTTAGGGTTCTCGATCTTGTGACGATAGCGCAGAAGCCCTTCGACATGGGCAAAAGCTACGTCAAAGGAATCCGTCGCAAGCATGGTGATGTAGCTGGCGTACTTCTGGCCCGTGACTTGCCTAGCTACTGAAAGCGAGATGTAGACACGATCATCCGCATTTTGAAAGAACTGTGATCCCAATGCTTTTGTGACACCGACCACGGTGTAGCTTCTGTCTCCGACTGTAATTTCCTTACCGAGAGGATCGGACTGCCCGAAGAGCTCCTCTTTCACATCGGGCCCGAGGAGGGCAAAGCGCGCAGCACGGTCATTGTCATGAGCATCAAGGAGGCGTCCCTGCGCAGCGGACATCTTCTGATTATGAAAGAAATTCGGATGCACGCCCATGATCTGAGCTGAGGATTCCTCCCTGCCGCGCTTCGCAGGACCCGGCATGAAGACAATGGGAGCGATCGTATCGATGGTGGTGAGCTTTTCTAGGTGCTCGATATCTTCAAAGGTGAGGCTGTCGTGACCTGCAAAGACCTGACTTGCTCCACCTTCCTGATTGCTCCCTGGAAATATCACCATGCTTTTACTTCCAAGAGATGAAATCTGGCTGAGGATGACCTTCTCCATACTTGCCCCGACAGAGCTCATAAGAACAACCGAACCGACGCCGATGACGATACCGAGCATGGTGAGTGTCGACCTCCCGATATTGCGGCGAAGTGCGGTAAATGCCGACGTCAGAATATCGGAATACTTCATTTTAATTTCACATCGGCACCGGCCTTTCTCCGCTTGTGGCTGCTCGTATCGGATTCAATAAGGCCGTCTTTTATATGGACGATGCGATCGGCAAACTCCGCAGTAGTCCGCTCGTGCGTGACGAGGATGATGGTGTGACCTGCAGCATTCAGTTTTTCCAGAACTTCCATGACCTGAAGCCCTGAAGCGGAATCGAGGTTGCCCGTTGGCTCATCGGCAAAAATCAGTGCGGGCTCTGTCACAAGTGCACGGGCGATGGCTACACGCTGTTTCTGACCTCCGGAAAGCTGGCTACTGAGGAATCCAGCACGATCGGAAAGACCGACCGAAGCGATTGCCTTACGTGCATATTTCTCTCGGTCTATCGAGGCGATACCCGGATGATACAAAAGAGGCAAAAGAACATTCTCCAGTACCGTCGCTCTCGGCAGGAGGTGAAATGCCTGAAAAACAAAACTTACTTTCGTAGCGCGAATCGCGGCAAGATCATCGTCGTTTTTTCCTGCGGTATTCTCACCAAGAAATGTGTACGTTCCCGCTGTGGGGCGGTCCAGGAAACCGAGAATATGCATCAGAGTGGATTTGCCGGAGCCGGATGGCCCCATGATCGCGATGAATTCCCCTGTATCGATCTCCAGATCGATGCCGTGGAGCACAGCGGTTTCGACTTCATCGTTAAAATACGATTTATGCAGGCCGGAGAGGGAAATCAGAGATGGCATGTTCAAAGTGGGCAGTTCTCACTCTTTGATAAGAACAATGACAATATCGGCTTCGTCCACGCCCTCCACTTCGACTTCTCCGTCCGAGCCTTCCATTCCCATGGTGACGGACTTTTCAAGGACTTCACCATCAACAAGTAAACGGACAACAGTTTCACCTTCGGCATTTTCGATGACCGCACGACGCGGGACAGAAAGCACATCTGTGCGTCTTCCTGTAACGATTTCACAATCACCGGTCATTCCAACACGTAATTCTTCACGAGGAGATGCAAAGTCCAGTTTGACGCGGTACTTGGGCACACCATCGCGATCCGTTGCGGCTTCATCTATTTCACTGACGCGTAGGGCGTCAAGGACACCGGGAAATGCATCGAGCTCTATCGATCCTGACTGACTTGTCTGGATCAGCGGGATGTCCACTTCAGCAACATACAGTTCGATGCGGTAGGGGGTTGTGCCGAGCATGGTGATTGCTGCACCCGTCGGAAGAATCTCGCCCTTCTTCAGATGCACATTCGTAATCATGCCGTCGACAGGAGCGGTAAGAACGGTTTCGCCAAATGCAGCACGCGCACGCTGAAGGCGGGCGGCATTCTCCGCAACACGTGCGCGTGCGGCGAGAATCTCTTGGGGCCTTGTGCCGGCACGCTTAAGCTGCAATTGCGCTGCGGAAATATTCACTGATGCTTCATAGGTGGCGATATCCGCACTCGAGCGATCGACCTCTCCCTGTGCAGAGGCCAATATAGACTTTTCAGCAGCAATCTGAGTTTTGAAGGATGCGGAGGCATCACGAAGATTATTGAGCGCGGCATCGACACCGCTCAACGCCGACTGGATGCTGCTGCGCTCCGTTGCAAGCAGGTCGCTGTTTGTATCACGTACGGCATACGTAAAGCTGGAAGTAATCGGAAGACTCAAAAGAAAATCATTGGCAGAGCGCAGAAGTTCTGCGACTCCCGCAACGGCAGCGCGTGCAGTGGTTAGATCGGCCAGTGCCTCCTCAAAGTCCACCGCAGTTGCAACAACCGGAAGAGCGGCATCAAGATCGGAAGCTATGCGGCTCTGGCGACTTTTCATATCACTGTATTCGGAGAGGTTGAACTTTTGTACGACATCCTGCACGGCTATTGCATCAAAGACATCATTCATTGTCTTGAGACCCGTTCGCGCATCCGCAAGATAGGCACTGGCGGTACTCCCGGCAGCAGCTACCGTACCTGCAAGAGAAATCTTTGTTTCGCTTTCAAGTGAACGCAGTTTTTCTTTAGACAATAACAATTTGGTTTCAGCCGTAGCCAGAGAGGTTTTTGCGGTCATCAAGGATGCTTGCTTACTCTGAAGTTCGGCTTCAGCAATGGCAATATCTTCGGGTCTTGTGCCCTCTAGGAGTCCATTTAAATCTGCTTGCGCGGACTGGAGCGCAGCTCCTGCAGACGCAACATCGGCAGAAAGTGTCCCTGCACGCAGCGCCGAAAGTTTCTGACCGGCTTTGACGATGTCACCTTCTTTCACAAACACATCACCAACGATGCCGCTTGTCGGAAACTGCAGGGAAAGATCGCGCTCGGAAATCACCGTACCAACGGCTTCAACAGTACGAATGACATCACCACGCTTCACGGTATCGGTAATGTACTCAGGAGCTTTGGGGCGCGTCAGGCCGAATGCTGCAAGGACAACGAGAGCACTTCCTCCGACAATCACGGAGCTCCAGACAGGGTGACGGCGCATGACTGCCGGCCAAGGAAAACGGGCTACTGTGCGCTTGAGACTATTCCAGAAAATGGGAAGTGGATTACGCATGGGGGGTTTGTGAGTGAAGACGAATAAGATGATCAAAAATATGAGCAAGCTGCTCCTGCTCTGAAACGGGAAGAATGCCGAAAAGGGCACGGAAAGATTCTTCAAAGTGCCTGAAGGCACGTGTGGCAAGCTGTGCCCCCTCCGGAGTCAGCGTGACACGGACAATCTTACGGTTGACGCGGTCATGGGTGCGCAGAAGTAATCCCTGCTCTTCCAGTCGCGCTATAAAGACTGTTGCCGAAGGAGAGGTGATGGAAAGCTGCTCTGCAAGCTCCTTCATCGTCATGCCCGGATGCTCACGAACAGCAAGCAATCCATGGAGCTGCAAGATACTCACACCAACACCCTTCATAGTCGCAGCGTTACGATGACGGAGAATCCTATGCACCTGCATCATCAGACTTGTGAGATCATCGAGAGCCGATACTGCAGAATCATCTTTCATAATACTTAGAGAGATGAACAATACGTATGTCTAAATAATGAGTCAATCCTCTTTCCAAAGAAACGAGACTGTCATATAGACGATTGATTTTGTTATTTCTGTCCGGCAAGCACTACCCTTAGGAGAGGTAGCAGCCACAATCTCTCTGATGCGCTCCATAGCGGAGGGAAGGACGATTCCCTCTCTCAGAAGTTTTTCGGTGGAAAGTATGCAATTACTCCGCGCAGCTTTGGTCATGGACTCTGCAAGAGTCTGGGTCAGAAGCTCCGGATGCGGTCTGCCCTGCGCCTCCGCAAGCATGCATGCCACCTCGTAGAGCGAAACCGGTCCTGGGTTCACCATATTGAATATTCCCGTGGATCTCCGCGCAATGAGCTCTGCGGCTGCATCGACACAATCCGGCACATACGTAATGGAATTGGGCACATCAATGACTTTTGTAAATTTCGCCACTTTACTCAGAAGATTTTTCGGATGATCCTCTGGCTCAAAAGGCATACGGATCCTGAGCATCAGGATTCCTCCCCGACCCTGAACCGGATCGGAAAACTCACGGAGCATGGCTTCTGTCCATTGCTTGGTACGAGAATAGTAACTACCCTGAAAATTGGGTACATCCTCCTCAGAGAAGCCCTTTCCGCCGTTGTCACCGGAGTAGATGCAGCCAGAACTGATGTGCACCATATATATCCCCCGCTTCCGGCATTCCTCAGCAAGAATCAGTGGCCCGAGAACATTGCTGCGAAAGGTCTCCTCTTTATGATCCTCGCACCAGTCCACATTGGGCGTTCCGGTTTTGCCGACGGCATTGATAACTACATCCGGAACATTCGACTCCAATGCAGCAATAACAGCTGAAGCATCTGCAATATCGGCAGTGCTGGAAACGGCATCAGGAAACTTTCGGAGAAGATGCCCGCCGATATAGCCGCGTGGGCCAAAGAGGAGGATGCGCACGATGCATAGTGTACGCGAGAGCGTAAAAAGGATCTAGCAGGAGCCTGAAGCCCCCTCTATACTGTTCCCATGGCCCGAAAACGCAGAAAGCTCCGGCGCACGACTGCTAGAAAAAGGAAAGCGACGAGCAAGGGTCTCGACCTTGATCCTTCGACAAGGCGTGGGATTAGCGGAGCCGTACAGATTGCTTCAGGTATTCTTCTCGTCTTGGTGCTCAACGGTGAAGCCGGCATCTTTGGTGATGCTCTCGGAAAAATTCTGACATTCTTCTTCGGAAGATATTCCGGAATCTTCTCAGGGTTCCTCATTGTCTCCGGCCTTCTGCACTGGCTTACAACCGCCGAACATTTTTCCGTAAAGCGGTCTGCAGGACTTACCCTCTGTCTCGTTGCCTTCCTCGGCATGGCACATATGACCGCCCCCATGGAGGATCTTGCGGTACACCGTGATGAACTCGCCGGAGCGATCGGATTTATGGCGAGTTTCCCCTTTGTTATGTTTGCAACTCCCGCAGTCGGCTTCACCGTCCTCGGTGCGCTGTTTCTGGTTGGTCTCTTCGTCGCTTTCGAGCCCAATATCTCGGCGATCATCTCCTTCTTTATTGTCCGTAGTGCCGAGATGCGCAATCAGGTGACAGCAAAGCCCAAAGTAAGGATTGCCAAGGAGGCGAAAGATGAGGATGACAAAGAGGAATGGAATGCAGATGACGAGGAGGCGAAAGATGATCTTGTCGAACAGGACAGAGAGCCGCCGGAACTCAATATCGTCCGGCCGAATTTCGTACAGGCCAATGTACAGAGCGCAAAGGACATCAAAAAGTCGATGAAGATCAAAGCTGTACAAAAAGACACGATTGAAATGACGGACAAGCGGTACGAGGAATGGACATTTCCTGCATTCGATCTCCTCGACGACAAGCGCAGCGAGGTGACAGTCAACGACGAAGAGCTGAAGACGCAAGCAAGAGGCATCGAGGAGAAGCTCCGCGAGTTCGGCATCGAGGTGACAATGCGCGATGCTCACCCCGGACCGACGGTCACACAGTTCACACTGAAGCCATCCGAGGGCGTGAAGCTGTCGAGTATCGAAACACTGAAGAACGATCTTGCGCTTGCACTTGCTGCAGAAAGTCTGCGCATCGAGGCGCCGATTCCGGGAAAGAGTCTTGTTGGCATCGAAATGCCTAACCGCATCCGCACGACGGTTCACCTTAAGGAGATCCTTGAAAGTCCGGAGTTCTCGCAGAGTGAATCCCCTCTCACACTCCCCCTCGGGCGTGATGTTTCCGGAAAAGCCGTTGTCGCCGCATTGGAGGATATGCCCCACTTGCTCATAGCCGGCGCAACAGGCTCTGGAAAATCCGTCTGTATGAACACGTTTCTGGTCTCACTCCTTTTCCAGAATTCTCCGGACCAGCTGAAGTTCATCCTTGTCGACCCGAAGCGCGTGGAGCTCATGCCCTACGACGGCATTCCGCATCTTCTTACACCCGTGATCACCGAAGCGGAGAAGGCTCTACAAGCACTTCGCTGGGCGGTTGCCGAAATGGGCAGACGCCTCCACCGCTTCTCCGAAGTGGGGGCGAAGAATCTTGCGGAATTCAACGAGAAGCAAGCCGAAGACAGCACGACGCTCCCGCGCATCATCATCGTTATCGATGAGCTTGCGGACCTCATGATGCGGCAGTACCGCAAAGACACGGAAATGATGATCGCGCGCATCGCACAGATGGCCAGAGCAACGGGAATGCACCTTGTGATAGCTACCCAGCGCCCGTCTGTGGATGTCATCACCGGTCTCATCAAGGCCAATATCCCAACCCGCATCGCCTTCCGTGTCGTGAGCGCTATCGACAGCCGTACGATCATCGATAGCATCGGTGCAGACGATCTCCTTGGAAAAGGCGACATGCTCCATATGACGGCAACGACGCAAAAGCCTGTGCGTATTCAGGGCATCTACATTTCTACAAAAGAAACGGAGCGTGTGATCAATGCTGTGAAGATCGCCGGCGGTGGAAAGATTACCGAGCAGATCGGACTCGTTGATGATGAAGAAGATGCATCAGGAGATGCAGAGGACTCGGAGGAACTCGGAGCGGGCCTCAGCCAACCTTCTCCAACTGGATGGACGCAGCAAATCGATCTCAATGCAGACGATGACGGCGGAGACAGCATGTTCTTCGATGCTGTTGCGGTCGTACAGGAAACAGGAAAAGCCAGTGCCTCTCTGCTGCAGCGTCGCCTGAGCGTGGGCTACGCGCGGGCTGCCAAGCTTCTCGATATCATGGAGAAGAAGAGGCTTATCGGCCCTGTACGGGGTGCAAAAGCCCGCGAGGTATTTCTTGACAGGGCGATTGCAGGAAATTAACCTTCGGGGCCTTTCGTATGCAAATCTTCGCCCCTTATGAATCAGCCTGACAAAGCATGTGACGGCCTTATCGCAAGTCTTGATAGATACATTGCGGGCGACCGCGAATGGCTTAATGGAATTGTGCTTATTGGGCAGGTTTCAACGGAAATCCGTCCAAATCCCGATTACTATGAGGAAGTTGAAAAACGTTATATTCCCGTCATTCGCAGATATCTCCAGCGTCTTCTTCCGATTGCCAGAGGAGAAATACGGGACGGTAGTTATTACCCGAGTACTAGTGGTGCGATCAATCATCTGCAATCTGTTCTCGATACAGCGAGAGATGCGGGAGTTTCTGAACATGATGCTGCATATGTAAATATCGTAGACTGCATTTCACAACTACAGAAAATCAAATAGTGAAGCTGTTATAGTGGTTGCATGGATCTTCTGATCGGAACGAAAAACAAAGGCAAGGTGATCGAGATTACGGAAGCACTTTCGGGAATAAATATCCGCTGTATCGGTGCGCACGATGCGGAAATCATGGAAGATCCCGTCGAGACGGGTTCGAGCTTTGAAGAAAATGCACTCCAGAAAGCCCGCTTCTATCATCAGCGTTCCGGACTCCCTACACTCGCCGACGACTCCGGCATCATCGTCGAAGCTCTACAAAGTGAACTGGGAATCCATACGCGACGGTGGGGAGCGGGAGCCGATGCGACTGACGAAGAATGGAT
>CALRCM010000004.1 GCA_943354555.1 Candidatus Peribacteria bacterium
TTACCCCGAAAGGGTGATGCGCCTTTAGCGATGCGCCGAACAATAACGATCATACTATCAAGCAGCGGTACTCCGAGAACCAGAAATCCCGTTGCCACTTTTCCGCCAGAATAAATCGTAAGGACGCCCAGCATGAGACCAAAAAACATCGAGCCGGTATCACCCATCACCACCTTTGCCGGAGGGAAATCAAAGAGCAGGCCTGCCGCAGCGATACCTGCAAGCGTGAATGCCAGTGTCGCCAAATGCATATCTCCGACACGGTCACTCAAGGAAAGTGCTCCGATTGTGAGAAATCCGAGAAAAGAAACGACGCTCACTTGCCCGCGTATTCCGTCGAACCAATTGAGCGCGTTCATCGTGAGACCCAGCCAAAGCATTGTGAAGAGGGCGCCAACCACGGAGGGGTTTTTGAACATTGGCGCAACAATCACCCACGTATCGAGTGGAATGATGCCGCCCAGAGGATTGGTAATCGTGAAGATTCGCGTTCCCGTGAGGAAAATCAGAAGTGCACAGAAAAGCTGAACCGTAAGTCGTAGCGAGAAGGGGAGCGGGCGGCGGTCGTCGATGAAGCAGACGGCGGCAAGCGAAAGAATTGCGACTGTCAGCCCCAGCAATGCTTCTGTGTGTTTCTCCAGAACAAGAAATACGGCAAGAAATGTCAGGACACTGATGATGCCCGTGGGGTAGGGGAGTCGCTGACGCTTCAGTCCGTAACGTTCGGGAAAATCGAGCAAACCAAGCTTCGGAAATACACGAAGCGCGGTTGCGTGCAATGCAGTACATGCAGCAAACGCCGCAAGGGGGAAAAGAATGACGGGATCATGCACGGTCATAGTGATAAGGAGCATACTGCGCATTGTCCCATGACGAAATCCCGCATTTCTGCCGATCGTGTGCTCCTTGGCATTCTGGGGAAATTACCGGATTCCGGCACCGTTTTGAGTGAATGGAACAGATACATGCGTGCCGCAGGTATGGACGGCTCTATGGACCGGTATCCTTGTACAGAAAAGACCATTCCCGAGCGGCTCTCGCAGATGATGCACTTTGATCGCCGCGGATACATCGTCGCACCTTTTCTCCAGAAGGCATTGATTTCTTTCATGGATGCTCTCGATGTTTCTGCAAAAGAAAAACAAATAGTGGACACGATTGTGAACAATGGTGGAATTCTCACTGGCTATTGGTTTGATGGAGATGACGGGTCACGCCGAAAACTTTGGGCAATACCGTAGGCTCTTTAATCACCGCTTTTCCTTTGTTACACTTCCGGCATGAAACAATCCACACTGCCGTACCCGTTCCTCAGCGAAGCACATCTTTTCGGAAAGCGCGTCTTGCTGCGTGCGGGTTTCGATGTGCCGATGGAGGATGGAAAAGTTGTGGATACTTCCCGCATCGAGGCAGTACTGCCTACGATGAACGCGATTCTCAAGGGTGGTGCGTCGCTCATTCTTATGGCGCATCAGGGACGTCCGAAGGACAAGCCCGATCCTGTATTTAGTCAGAAGCCTCTGGTTCCTGTTCTCGAAAAGCTTCTCAAAACCAAGGTTATATTCGCGGACTCCTGCACCGGTGAATCTACAAGGAAGGCAGCACTAGCTCTAAAACCCGGAGAAATACTTCTTCTCGAAAACCTTCGCTTCGATCCAAGAGAGAAGAAGAATGATCCAGTATTTGCAAAGGAGCTAGCCTCACTTGCAGATGTGTATGTCAATGATGCATTTACCAACTGCCACCGCACGCATGCGAGTATGGTCGGCGTTCCCGAGCTGCTTCCGTGCTACATGGGATTACAGCTGGAAGAGGAGATCACGCATCTTTTCAAAGCGACGCAAAGCCCTGAGCAGCCGGTCGTCCTCATTATTAGTGGAGCAAAAATGGAGACGAAGATTCCCGTTATTGAGCATTTTTTGGACAAAGGTGACGATGTGCTGGTCGGCGGCTGTATTGCAAATACGTTCATTGCAGCGCGTGGATTCGATGTTGGCACAAGTAAATACGAAGAGGAGTGGGTGGAAAAATGTCAGGAGCTGATGCTGCAAAGCGAACTAGCTGGTAAGGCAAAAATACATGTCCCTCGCGATGTCGTCCTCGCGAGCGAGGCGACAGAAACCGCGGAGAAAATTGATCTTCCCATAGAGGACATCGAAGGGGACATGGCCATTTACGATATTGGGAAAGTGAGTATCGAACGATTCATTGCAGTTATTGCTAAAGCAAAAACCATTATTTGGAACGGTCCTCTGGGGCTCTATGAGCTCAACCACTTCTCCCACGCGACCAAGCGCATCGCCGAAGCGGTTGCGGCTTCCTGCAAAAATGGAGCTACGGCGATCCTCGGAGGAGGGGACACGATCGATTTCCACACCCGTTACGGGTATCCGCTGGATGCCTACACCTACGTGAGCACCGGCGGCGGCGCAATGCTCGAGTTCATCGGAGGAGGGGAGTTGCCCGCACTCAAGGCGCTTCGGAAATAGTGTCGGGGTGGTCCAGCAGGTATGATGCAGTCCATGTCCGACCTGGTCGTCGTCATACCGCAGGAAGGGGAGTCTTGGTCTGCCTATATGCGCAGAGCTGAGGCGCTGCCCTCGGAACTTTTACTGATCGTCACGGGATTTGCCGATGTTTTCGATGCGTACCCTGAGCAGCGCAACCCTTTCCTTGACGCATGTGCATCTATGGGGTCGCGTTCGCGATTTGCTGTTCGGGAGCGATCCCTTGTCAAGCTGCTGCGCTCCCGTGGGCTTCGTGTCGTGGATCGTGTTATGGATCTTAGGGTACTTCTCGCAGCGCACCCTATGCTCCCAGAAGCACTTCGTGCGTACTCTCCTCGTGTCTGGCAGCAGCACATCCGCTCGCGACTGCAGACCATGGGGCTTCTTACGGTGCCGAAGCTCCGCATCTGGGCTCTTTGCATTTTGAGTTCCGCTTTGTTTCTCTTCGTGCTGTTCTGGCTTTTGCCTTCTGCAACGATCACCATCTGGCCGCGTGAAGACAGTGTCAGCCAGACGGCGAATGTTTGGCTTGTACAGTCGGGGAGTGCCGTCGATGTACCGCCACGGGTACGCACGATGGAACTCCTGCCCATTCGCGTCGAAGTGCGCCGAAACCTGACATTTGACCAGGTGAGCAAGGATTTTGTAGGAAAGAGTGCGCACGGTGAGATGACCGTCATCAATCACTCTGACGAGCAGTATTCCCTGCGGGAAAAGACGCGCGTCATCAACAATGCAGGGATGGTTTTTCATCTACTCGATCCGGTGAATATCGATCCCCGTGAGGAAATTACCGTCCGTGTCGAGTCTGCAGATATGGATTTGTACGGAGAAATCATTGGTGAACGGGGTAATTTGTCTGCGCAGCTGCGATGGGATTTTCCTGGTCTGACTTCTGAAGAACAGGTGTTGGTCTATGCAGAAAACCGTAAGCCATTGCAGGGCGGGGAGACATCGTTTCGCACCGTGCTCCACCAGAAGGACCTGGATGTGGCCAGAAAGCAGCTCGAGCAAGAACTTCTGGCAACTGCCAAGCAGCTTGTCGAAGAGGAGAAGCTACTGCATAACTCCCAGCATAAGGACTCGAGCCTGGAGATTCTGTACTATGACGAGCTCACCACAAGCACCTTTCATGATTTGAAGCTGCCGGAAGAATTTCTGGGTCAGCCGGTCACATCGGTTCCTCTGGAAGAGGCGCTTACCTACACTGCATATGCTTATGACGCACAGAGGATTTTGGAATTGCTCAGAAGTGAGCTTCTGAGCCATGTCAGCGAAGGAAAGAGGCTACTCATCGATACGATCGGTCTTGACCGCCTTGTTGCTCACGTCATCGATTACGCTGACGATCTTTCATGGATCAAGCTTACGGTCGACCTCTCGGGAACAGAGCAGTACATTCTCGATCCGCTTTCTCCGGCTGGTGCTCGTTTTTCCAAGCGTGCGCGGGAGCTTGTGACAGGTTTGAACCGTACCGATGCATTGCGTATCCTCCGTAATCTTCCGGAGGTGGACAATGCGCAAATTCACATCTGGCCTCCATGGAGCAAGGCCCTTCCGCATATTCCGTCACACATTTCTATCGAAGCACTTCTACGCTCTTCCGCCGCTCTATGAACGTACGTTGTTTTTTGAAGGTTTTTGGATTGATCCTGCTTACCGGGTGCACAGTGCTTTTGGCTCTGACGTACCGTGTGCTGAGCGAGTCGCTAGGGTCTGCTCACTTTCCCGTGGAGTGCGGACTCGTCTTTGGTGCGGCAGTACACAGGACAGATGATCCCGGCCCGGGAATAATCCGACGTACCGCTACAGCTGCACGTCTTCTGCGGGAAGGGAGTGTGGAGCGCCTGATCTTTACCGGCGGCAAGGGTGATGCGTCCAATGATTCCGAAGCTGAAGTGATGCGTGCGGTAGCCATGCGCCAAGGCATCGATCCTGATTTGATTACACTTGAAGAGCAGTCCACATCGACATGGGAGAACCTGGTGTACAGTCGCCCACTCGTTGCGGACTGCCAGTCCATTGTGGGTATTAGTGATGGCTACCACCTCGCCCGCATCCGCTACCTGGCGGATCTGCAGGGGTGGGGGACTCTTCCTACCTTTCCTGCTGATAATCCGCCAAACGGTGAATTTCTTTTTCGTAGCGTGATTCGTGAGATAGCAGCAATGCTGTATTACATGGTTCTTATACCAAAATCCGAGTTATCCACATTTCCCATACACAGAGATATATTATCTTGAATATTACTTTACATTCAAGATAAAATGCATTATCTTGAATTCGGTCATATGACCTCTTCACTCTCCCCCATTGATCAGGCAGTCGAAAGATATCTTTTGTTCTTACGTGCAGAGGAGAATAAATCTCCGCTGACATTAAAGAGTTATCGGGAGTCATTGACGTTATTTTTGACTCTTTTCCCGCTTTCGGATCTGAAAGACATTAGTAAAGAATCTGTACGTAACTATAAGGGGAAGTTGCAGGAGTATCGGACAAAGATCGGAAAGGAGACATCTCTACGGACTAAAAATCACCATCTTACAATTCTAAGAGCATTCCTGCGGTATCTCGTGCAAGAGGAAGAACTTGACGTTTATCCTCCTGATCGAGTGAAAAGATTCAAGGAAGAGCAGAGAAAGGTAAAAGTGCTTTTTTTGGAGGATATCCAGCGGCTTTTAGAGGCGCCCAATCGTGCCACAAAGGAAGGAAAGAGAGATGCAGCAATCTTGCAATTATTCTTCTCTACGGGCTTGCGTTTAGCTGAATTACGGTCACTTAACAGAAGAGATTTGAATTACTCCACTCGTGAGATCAGCGTCCGTGGCAAGAGAAATAAGTTACGCGTGGTATTCCTATCGGATACATGCGTGGAATATCTCAGGGAATATCTTGATGCACGATTGGATCATCTGGATCCTCTCTTTATCACCTATTTTAATAAGGCATTGAATGAATTGCCTCCTGGTGAAAAATTTAGGATGTCTGCAAATATGATCTATCGTGTAGTGAAGAAATATGCCCTCCTTGCTGGGATAGTTTCAAACCCTTCTCCTCATACCCTTCGCCATTCCTTTGCGACAGATTTGCTGAGAAACGGCGCGGATCTTCGCTCAGTACAGGAGCTTTTAGGGCATAAAGATCTCTCTACGACACAGATTTACACCCATGTGACGAATCCTCAGTTGAAAGAAGTGCACAAAAAGTTTCATGGGAAAGCTATATAGTTTGTATACTACTAAAATGGAAAATGCCCGACGTGGACTCATAGGCATTTATGTAATCAGATGCAATGCATCATCAAAATCATTTATAGGTGGCTCTGTAAGTATTGCAAATAGGATTTTGACACATATTGTATCCCTTAAAAAAGGTGCACATAAAAATGCCTCACTTCAGTCTGAATGGAATATTCATGGACCGACAGCCTTTAGTTTTTCAATTTTAGAATTAACATCAAACAAATATCATATCTCCTCCTATCTGCACTCTTGGGTAAATAAAATTTCAAACTGTGAAAATATCGATGATAACGCAGATGTCAATGATAGGAGGATGCTAAGAATCAAAACGGGCATTGGAGTTAATGCAAGTGTAAAAAGGAACTTAAAGTCACTGCAACTAGGAACCATGGATCAATCGATCCATCACCTAATTGAATTCTACAAAACCATTCGTACCTATGAATAGCAGCTTAGACTTTGCTGGTATATATGAAATTCGGAACACCTCGACTCTGGAGTCGTACATCGGTTCATCGAAGCATGTTTTTCGTCGTTTGCATGATCATTTGGTACAGCTAACAGCAGATAATCATATAAATAAGTTGTTACAGCATTCATGGAATACACATCCACACTCAGATATTACATTTAGCATCCTTGAGCTAATTGATGACGTGTCAGTTTTATTGCAGCGAGAAATTTATTGGATTAAAAAGAAATTTACAATAGAAAAGGGATTCAATACGCGGTCAGATCAATTTAAAGATCGCACATTGATTCCGCTATCAATGGAAAGAAAGGTAGAGATGGAAAATCTGCAAATGGGATCCATGAACGAGACTTTACTGCAGCTGATTAAAATATATGAAAAATTTCATCAAAATCAGTAAATGTATACGGTAGCTTTCGAAGCGACATTCTTGCTAAAGAATTGGCTCTCACAATTTGTGATTTCCAATTCTGAAACTCTTTTGGAAAAAAAGAATCCCCTGCTCTATGCGTTCTGCGTGAATGGCCAGTGATGCCGAAGATGAAGGGGGAGTCATAGCATCAGACGGAAAAGTGGTGAGCTAGGCGAGGGAATATACCACCGAACTCTTGCTTTTATGGGTGTACGATCGTACACTCTACCCATGCAGCAATCGGTCACCACACTCGGGCAGCACGCGAATGTGGTGATCGATTGCGCATCGTCCGATGGCCTCGAACCGCTGATTGCCTGGGTTAGGAGCTTCCCGAAGGGCGGTACGGTTGCCGTGCGCCTTCCCAGCGACAACTCGAACCACTCCCCTGCTATGCGCAAGGTCACGGGGGAGTTGCTCTCCATGGGCTGTACCGTCACTCTCCGGCGTCAGGGGTGCGTGTAGCACCGCGGCGCAGTCCGCCAGCCTAGGCTGGCGGACGAAGCCGGGTAAGAGTTCCATCATTTCTTCGTCTCATCCACTGTCATGTCCCACGATACGCGTTCCGCCGGCCTGGCATTCATTGTCTCGGTGTTACTCGTCAGTGCGGCTGCGAGTGTGCCGTACTTTCTCGGAGTGAATACCTTCTGATCAATGAGGCTTCTTGTGTTTGAGCTCTTCGTATTTGCGATAATAGGATTCGCCGGCTACACCAAGAAATCGTAGAGTGCCTCTTCCTGCATTCTTCGCAGTACGAAGCCATGCCGTACCTTCAGGCTTCACAGGGGAGTCTTTTGTCTGCGTTCCCGCCTTCTTCAGTGCACGAAATCCTGCGTCTGCCATGCCATCAATGGCGTGCTGGAGATGCGCGAATCCTGAGCCGATCATGCGGGCAAAGGAACTGGATTGCTTCATTGCCTGCATTGTCTCTCTATCGTAGAGCTAGCACAACCGGTCAGGGGAACTTGTCTCGGTGCTTCTTGTGAGTGCCGCCGCAAATGTGCCGTATTGGGTGGGAATGTAACAATGGAAGTGCGGCCAGGAATGGCCGCACTGGTGAATCAGAATGTATTGCAGCGCAGCCATTCCTGGCTGCGCGTACGAGGATTATTTTACAAATATTTCCGCGTACTGCCCGTACCCTTCCGCCCCCAGTTGGTCCTTGGGAATAAACCGCATTGCTGCTGAATTCATGCAGTAGCGCAGCCCCAGCGGCTCGGGGCCGTCATCAAAGACGTGTCCGAGGTGACTATCTCCCAGGCGGCTACGAACCTCCGTTCGGGGGAAAATCAGCTGATAATCTGTCTGTTCGACAATGTTTTCCGGCTCCAGTGGACGCGTAAAACTTGGCCAGCCGGTGCCGGATTCATACTTGTCCTCGGAGCTAAAAAGCGGCTCACCCGAAACAATGTCGACGTAGATTCCCTCATCGTGGTTGTCCCAATATACGTTTTCATAGGGCGGCTCGGTACCTTCGTGTTGGGTGATGTCGTACTGGAGAGGCGTGAGGCGGGAGCGGAGTTCGGCGTCGGAGGGTTTAACGAAAAAAGATGATGCATGTGAAGATCGGATAAGTTCCTCAGAATATGAACTAGATGATGCGAACTGCTCCGTGACAATTGGCATCACTGGCTGGCAGGCAATAAGGAAGAGGCACAAAAATATGAAAAACGGGTAGTACATAGTTATTGCGCATTTCCAGAATAAATAAATTTCCCAATGCGTATTGCAATTTGGATGGCCTTATAAGCTATAGGAAAAGCTAAAATGTAAATTAATATAGCAGCCGCATTTCCACCAGTTAGTCTCCTCTCTATAAGTATTTTCCAATGGAGCATGTTCAATTGTTCGTCAGACATTCCACATAAGCTTTTTTGTTGCACAGGAGTTACAGCTATATCTAGCTGAACTTGACCTGCTATTTTTGTGTCTAAAAAAATCTTTTCCTTGATGTTTTCCTGTACACATATTTCTTCTCCCGATCCTAGTATTTCAATAATTGCTCCAGTTCCACTATTAATGCGAAAAACCATTTTTTCGATAAGTTCAGAAGCACCACTTATTTTTCCGCAATATTCTTGGGATACTATGCTTTGAGGAATAACGTTAAGTAGGGGGCCGATTTTTTTATCAATTGTTAGTCTAAATACCCCATTCTTGTAATCTATGGATTTTGGATCCAATTGACCCCGACCTTCATATAAAAATTCACACGAACAATTTTGATCGCATTTTGATCCATAAAAATTAAGATCATAAGCAATAAGCTTTCGAGATGATTTAAATGACCCACCAATGAAAATCCAAGAGAATATCAACCAAACAACAAGCAATAAAATTACTCTTGAAATGAGATTTCTATTCTTTCTCCAAAAAAATACGTGGTAATACATTAAATAATTATACGAAGAAACTTCCTCTTCCCCACTTTATACGTCCCCGAAGCGGACGGTGCATTGTTGTTAGAAATTACAACATCGCCCAAGTGAATCCCCCCTTGTTCCAAAAGTCTTCGTCCGTCGGATTTGGACGTAATCATCTCTGCACGGAGCAGAACATCAAGAAGTGACTCCCCTTCTTGGGCTTTCACTTCGGGGATGTCCTCCGGTAACTCCCCTTTTGCAAAGACATTGGAAAACCCCTCTGCAGCTTGCGTTGCAGCTGCATCGCCGTGATAGATGCGAACGATCTCCTCAGCAAGCTGCTTTTTAAACTGCATCGGGTTCTCCTCCTGGATCATCTTTTTCTCGATGATGATGATTTCGTCCATGGGTATATCCGTGCAGCACTCCATGTAGTTCGTGATCAGCTTGTCTTCGATGCTCATGATTTTCCCGTACATGTCTGCGGCACTGTCTTCGAGCCAGATGCAGTTGTCGTACGTCTTACTCATTTTGCGGCCGTCCGTCCCCCCAATGAGCTTTGTCGTGAGGACGAACTTGTCGCGCTTACCGAGCTTCTGCTGAAGCGTACGACCGGCAAGCATGTTGAAGAGCTGGTCACTGCCTCCAAGCTCGCAGTCGACATCGAGCATCACAGAGTCGTAGCCAACCATGACAGGGTAGAAGAACTCGTGAAGGCCTATGGGTTCGGGGGAACTAATATCGGATGCCTTCAATCTAAAATATTCAATTATAAAATTACAACTATCACACATTTGTCCTCTCAGATTTTGCGGATCTCTGGTAACGAAAGCCGCCTCATTTGTAAGAATTTGATTTACATAATAACTCCAGTCGCTCAGCCGCGCATTATCTTTTATTGTAATTCCAGCCAAAGGATTATGTCTGTAAATAATTTTCTTGTGGCAATTTGGGCATTCGATTTTAACGCTCCTTCGCAATTGAAACATATCGCGCTCTAGCATTTGCTGGACTGTGAAGTTATTGGCGAGATTAACAATCTCGTCGAATTTCAGCTTCTCCAACCACTCGTGGTTATAGACAATCTTCACTTTGGCGAAATCCAATACTTTTGCCGCTTGCTGCTTGTAGGTCTCGAAGTTCTTGATCACCTGCTCTTTGGTAAGGGGTTCACGAAGTGCGTCTCGTCCGGAAGGGTCACCAATCATCGCCGTGAAGCTCCCCACAAGAAAAATCACTTCGTGCCCTGCAGCAGCAAATGCCTGAAGCTTGCGCAGTGGCACACTATGACCGAGATGAAGTTTGCTTCCAGTCGGGTCGATGCCGAGGTAGATGCGTATCTTCTTTCCCGATAGCAATTTTTTTTCCGCAAGATCCCTTGGGACGACTTCTTCGATGCCACGGGTGAGAAGGTCGGATGCAGTCATTGCTGTGATTCTAGCGAATGTTTGTTTGTGAAACCACGTTGTCTTGTCATGCGGATTTCTTGATTGGGGTCGGAGGAGACGAAACTCCTCCGACCCGCCCTCTTTTCACCCGGTTAGAGGGAGGCTGAGCCCGAAAAGAGGGTGATCCCTACATCTACAGCAAGAAACATGCAGGAGATCGCGAAGAGAATACTCGGTAAATCTCCGCATTCCAGTACTATGTCGGCATGTTTACGGTCGAAACCTCCATGCGGCTGGATGCCTTTCTCGCAAAGAACGCATCATTTGTCAGTCGCGTGAAGGCGACGGATGCCGTTCGCGCAGGGCTTGTTACGGTGAATGGCCGCATCGCCCGTAAGGGTGCATTGGTATTGGAAATCGGTGATATTGTCGTGGTGTCGGACTCGGGTATTCCTCTTACAGAGACCCTCCTTACTCCTGTCGATTTGCATCTCCCCGTTCTTTTTGAAGATGCTGCTTGCATCGTGATCAATAAGCCTGCGGGCATTTCCGTGCATCCTGCAGCAGGTATTCCCAGAGCCGCACCGACGATTCTCCATGGTGCCGCATTTCTGCTGCAGGAGCGCGGACTCCCCTTCTCTCAAAGTGCTGTTCTTGCGCATCGACTCGATAAAGATACGACAGGCTGTCTGCTTCTGGCCAAGAATGCCGACGCTCACGCGCTTCTCCAAAAACAGTTTGCGGACCGAACCATCGATAAGCGGTACCTCGCACTCGTTGCCGGAGTCCCCTCCCCGCCAGCTGCCATGATCGATGCACCGATTGGGAGACACAGCGGCGATCGCAAGAAAATGGCAGTTCTTCATGCTGTGCAAAACCGCCGGGAGGCACAGACGACGTATCGAACGCTTCACGTATCTACAGATCACGATGCGGCCTTACTTGAATGCGAGCTCCACACAGGTCGTACACATCAGCTGCGGGTCCACCTTAAGAGCATCGGGTATCCGATTCTCGGTGACAGCACGTATTTTTCTCACACCAGTGAAGATGTGTCGAACAAATATGCGATGCATGCTCTGATGCTGCATGCGATGTCATTGCAATTTGCATCTCCGGCAGACGGCAAGAAGCAGAAGATTCAGTGTCCGCCTCCAGATCTGTTTTGCGCTGCACTGAATGTATTGAACATTACTTTTGCGACACCGATCGTATAGTTTCCCTCGCATTCTGAGCAGCGCGAAAGGCAACGGATGCAAGCCACAGTCCAACGGTTTCCTGCGTAGCAATTTCATGGACATGCCCTTTCTCATCGCCATTCATTTTGGGCATCCCCCGGAAGCGCCGATGAAATCTCTGGTAGAGTCTGCGGATGCCCTGAGGCATATCACGAATGCCATCATCAATATGCACGAGCATCTCTTCTGGCGTTATAGATACGCCATCCTGCCTAGCGAGAACCAAAGCACACCGGTATGCGGTTTCCCTGATCATACCGAAGAACATTTCCATAGACCGCTCTACCGTCATGGGTGAGATTGTTCGAATGCGTTCAGAAGCGGATGTTTTCGACATGGCAAGCAAGGGTAATCCGATCCGCTGCGTCGTCAAGAACATGCGTATACTCTTGGTTGGGTATACTCTGTTGTTGGTTGGTCTTCCCCTACGTTTATGGAACTGCCCCGCAAGCCCGCTACAAGCCCGCATCCGATTCTCCCCGCAATCACCGAGCGCTGGTCACCTTTGGCATTCAGCGACACCTTTGTCGAGCCGGGTAAAATTCATACATTTCTGGAGGCGGCCCGCTGGGCACCAAGTTCTTATAACGAGCAACCCTGGCGCTACATTTATGCATGCAAGGGGGATAACGGCCGTACGACTCTTGAGGGGCTGTTGCTTCCTGGTAATAGCTGGGCCAAGCATGCCGGCGTGCTCGTCATCAGTTTTGCGAAGAGGACGTTTGCGAGAAATGGCCAGGAAAACCGCCATGCGCTCCATGATCTGGGATGCGCTTCGGGTTACCTTGCTCTGCAGCTTGCCGAACTCGGTCTCATAGGACACCAGATGGCGGGATTCGATACCGAGCGCGCACATACAGCGCTCCATGTACCTGACGATTACCTTCCGGGCACCATGATGGCGATCGGATACCCCAGCGATCCGGGTCACCTTCCGGATGAATTGCGCCAACGTCAGGAAGCTGCGAGAACACGCATGCCTCGTGAGAACTTTGCGTACCGTGGGAAGTGGAAAGCTTGATGCCTCTTACTCCCGTGTCACGGTGATCGTATAGAGGAGTCGATCGAGAATCTTGCCGTCCTTGTCGCGGGTGATGATTTCGTAAGGATTCTCACCACGCTTGAGTGTAGAGAGGCTAGTGCTTGCGATGTAGTTGAAGAATGTCTTTCCGGCCTTAAAGAGCTTGAGTTGGTAGTTGTTCACCCAGACGGAGGTAGTACCGCTAGGAACGGTTCCCTCGATGAGGAGCTCCAGTCCTGTGCCCGAGAGTATTGTGCGGTGCGCGGTACCGGGGGAAGGAGAAGTTATCTGCAGCATTCCAGGCATAAGAGGATCATTTTTTGGCAGTGACATCGGTAGAGTCTCTCCGGCTGACGACACAGAGGATCCTGCAGATCCAGCATGGATCACTCCCTCCTCGCCTTCCCCGAGAATGATAACGAGTACGGCTGGATCACTGCGATACCCCGCGGCGTTTACCGCAACCACTCTGTACACGTTTTCTCCCTGAGAGAAGTTTTGCAGCTTTGTTGAGGCGAGGTAGCTCCACTCCTCCTCTCCTTCCGTAAAGAGCTGCAGCCGGTAGTCATTGACGATGATGCCCGTAGTTCCCTTCGGTGCCGTTCCTCGGATTTCCACTTCCTCACGTCCTGTCTGATATGTGGACCCGTTTCCTGATGGTGCCAGAATTTCCGGTGAAGCAGGCGGCGTGCGATCTCTGTGCACTGTGCGAGTGAGCTTGATGAGAATGGTACCGTCCTTTCCCAGTGCCTCGACAGTTATAGTGATCTCCTGCGCGTCTGGCGGGACGATCTCGATATCGTAGCTGTGTGTTTTTTCATCAAGTACTGCTTTGTAGCCATTCACACGCACCATGTCTACTCCAGCTCCTACTGCCCCTCGTACGCGCAGCGTCGCCGTCCGCATTGTTGTATCATCTTTTGGCTCTGTAATGGTCAGGAGCGCCTCTGGCTCTGCGCTGACTGTCTGAGGTTGCGATCCCGGAATACTCTTCAGTCGACTTTCTACTACAAAGTTTCCGGGTGCGGCTGTGATCGGTGACCGATGCTGATAGGGATCATTTGTCGCTTCATTTTCCTGCGGCACTGTATAGCTCTGCCCCTCTCCAATGATCACAGAATCAGCAATGCCTTTTATAGAGACCATCACGCCAACACCATCAGCGCTGTACACATCGACGTGGTCTTGTGCAAGAAGTACCTCTGCCCCAGATGGAATAGATGCACTGTAGGCAGAGGCGACGACCATACGCATGATCGTTCCAGAATAGGATGAATGCTCGGGAGTACGCATCCACAGAGTTCCGCTTTTCAGGGATACGGTAATCTTCGATTTCTTTACACCCTTTGCGCTTTCCGTGATAACGAGACTGCCTCCCTTTTCTAGACGTATGTCGGATCCATCGAAAAATGACAAGGCCGCCGGCGCCCCCTTATCCGTTATAATGCTGTCTTCCGGATAGAGTTTCAGATCCGCGTCAGCTATGCGAGGGTCTTCACCGCTGAGAGAGACGCGTACGCTACCCCGATTTTCCATGGAAAGGATGACCGCCTCCCGTTCAATGGCATTACCTATGTCAAAAACCGACATCAGGGCTCTTAGGGCCCAGATAAGCAGAAAAACCGCACAGGCAACTGCAGCAAGCGAGATGACGGGGATCAGCGGACTTTTCGTCTGTGCCAGAGCATAGGGGCCGGTGCGATGTCTTTTGCGAAGCATGGAGTTCACCATAGTAGTGGAAAGTTGATCGCTCTGGAAAGAGCAAAGACTTGCCAATCTATTGTCTCTATGACGTTGCTTGCTCTGCACTATGAAGTCACCCGCTCCACTTCCGAGCGTGTCGTTCTCCGGTCTGCAATGATGATCTCTCCCCACTCCTTTAAACTTTTAAAGCCCTCTTTCTTTGCCTGCGTGACAATACTCTCCGAGGTTTCTCCTGCCAAAATCATATTTTGTATTGCGGATGTTCCGATGATGATTTCGGGGAGAGCCATTCGTCCATTGTAGGAATCATTGGATGCAGGGTCGCACGTTGCGCCGTCTGCGCGGCACGCATCACTCAACGTGCGTACAAGACGCTGTGCCAGAATTGCGCGGAGTGAAGGGGCGAATGTATAGGGACTCACACCCATGGAGAGGAGTCTGGGGATTGCTTCTATAGCGGAGTTGGTATGAAGAGTGGCGAGAACGAGGTGCCCTGTGAGCGATGCATCTACTGCTGTTTGTGCTGTCTCGAGGTCACGGATTTCCCCTAGGAGAATGATATTTGGGTCGTGACGTAGGATCGACCGTAGTCCGGAGGAGAATGTGTAGTCGTGCTCTGTGTCGACTTGGCTCTGCACGATGCCACTGAGTTCATACTCGATCGGGTCTTCGAGCGTGATGATGTTACGCTGCGTTCCCACAACGGAGTTTAGGAGAGCATAGAGTGTCGTGGTTTTACCCGATCCTGTCGGTCCTGTTACAAGGATCAGACCGTTTGGAAGCTTTACAAGTTCCGATAGTTTTTCGTGGATTTCCTTTGGAAATCCGAGTTCAGCAAGAGAGACGATTCCACGCTGGGGATCTAGTAATCGAAGTGTGTAGGTCTCTCCAAATCTTGAGGGAATGCTTGCAACACGCACGTTCACGACGCGCCCCGGTGCCTCGAAGGTATACTGTCCATCTTGGGGGACATTCGTGAGATTGAGTTTGAGTTTGCTGAAAAATTTTACGCGACGTACTAAATCCACGTAAATGTCATGTGGTATGTCGGTAATTTTCTGCAACATACCATGCAAACGCACTTCGATGCGCACACTCTCTTTTTCAGGACTTGTGTGGATGTCCGATACGCCCGCTTCCGTGGCCCATTGCTCGAGCGCGTGCAGGAGTTCTGTGCCGTCGAGGGAATTCCAGTTCGGTGTGGGCATCCGCTTATTATACCACACAATTGTATTGTTGTTGAGTTCTTCTCCGAGGATAAGCGCAGTAGCGCGGTAGGAGCCTAGGAATGCTACTGCGCTACTGCGCTACTGCGCTACACTGTCCCCCGTGTCCCCCGCCCGATCTGCGGCTGTTTTTGAGGCTCATCGCAAGCGTTCCCTAGAGCGCAGGATGATGATTGTGCACCTTGTCCTTGGTGTATGCGCCCTTATTATTGTTGCCAGGCTTTTGGAGTTGCAGGTGGTGAAGGGCACGGACTATCTGGATCTTGCTCAGTCGCAGCACTTCGGTGGTGTACGTCTCCCAGCCAAACGCGGCGAGGTACTTTCGAGAAATTCCAAAAACGGAGAAACGAGCATCCTCGCAACAAATGCCACGCTCGATATGGTCTACGTAGATCCGGTCATTACCGAGCAACCGACACTCGTTGCGGAGACCCTTGCGGATGTACTGCTTACGGAAGACATCCATAGTGCGTGTAGCGCAGGAGAGCAATCCTGCCCGCGTGAACTCTTTACCTTTTATGGATCCGCATTCGATCCACTGCTGCGCATTCGAGCACTTTTTACCGGAGCACTTCTTGAGCCAGTTCCCGAAAATTTTGCACTTCCCCCTTCACTCGCAGCGTCGGACATTACGGAGATACGCCGTCAGTTTGCGCGGGCCATAGAGACACGCATCAGTGAAAAACGTGTCACCTTCGTCCCTCTTCTCTACGGGGCGACCAAGGTGCAGATGCAACAGGTGCAAGCACTTGGCATCCAGGGAGTAGACGTCGTCTTCGACGCGAAGCTCATTTATGCGAATCCTGAGAGTGTGTCACAGCTGCAGGTACCCGCAATCGCACGAAGACTTTCAGGCCCCTTAGAGCTCGATGAAGAAGTCATTCGGGGGTATCTCCGTAGTCGCCCACTACGCTATGTATCGGTGATGCATAAGCTTCCTCCGGAAGTTTCCGGCAAACTTCGGGAAGTGATGCTGCGCTCATTGGAACGTACGCGGGAGATGCGCAAAGGTGCGGTGTCACGTGAAGCGGCGCAGCAAATCGAAGACCCACTGCGCAGTATCGCTCTTATTCCTGAACACTGGCGATTTTATCCGGATGGGACTGTCGGGTCGCATGTGGTGGGATTTTTGAACTCGGTCGGAGAGGCTCAGTACGGCATCGAACGAACATTTAACCCCGTGCTTCGTGGTCAGGAAGGACTCATCGCTACAGTGAGCGATCCACAGGGAGGGCAAATTCTCACAGCAGACCAGCGCATTGTGAATCCCAAGGACGGCTCGACGATCGTGCTTACCATAGACCGATACGTGCAGGAGAGCGTGGAAAAGATTCTTGATGCTGCCGTAGAGAGGTTTGATGCCGAAAGCGCACAGGTTATCGTCATGGATCCCTACACCGGCAGGATCATCGCCATGGCGAGCGCCCCCCTCTTTGACAGCAATAATTACGGTGATGTGTATGAGAAGGAGCCCATCCTCATTGATGAAGGAAAGCGCAAGCAAATCATTGTCGAACTCTATCATCCAGATACACGGTCGTTTGTGGTGCGCTGCTATCTCGATGATCTCTTTACTGAGCAGGGCAAAACGGGTTTCAGCGAGGAAAAGCAGAAGGAGATTGCCGCTCTCGAAGCACTCTATGACCTTGAAGACATTGTTCGCTATTACGTCCTTGTTGGTGAGCATCATCGCAGCGAGATCTTTCCCACGGAGCGTTCAGATATCTGGCTGAAGTACCGCAATACCATCGGTGTGGGTGCCTATATCAACCGGTCGATTCAGGAAATCTACGAGCCGGGATCCGTGATGAAGCCGGTGACCCTAGCCATCGCGATTGATCAGGGGGAAATTACTCCGAGCGACGAATACAACGACGAGGGGCCGGTGAAGGTTGACGAGTACACCATTAAAAATGCCCTCAACCGCTACTACGGAAAGATGACGATGACCGGTTGTCTTGAGTTTTCCATCAACACCTGCATGACCTCGGTGTCGGCGAAGCTGGGGCGTAAACTCTTCCACCGCAACCTTGAGCGCTTCGGTTTCGGTCACGTGACAGGTATAGAGCTTGAAGATGAACTCCCTGGTGAAATACTTCCGTGGAGGAAGTGGAGCAATGCCCTCCTTGCAACTGCAGCGTACGGACAGGGAATCTCCTCGACTCCTCTACAGATGATCACGGCGTACACGGCCCTCGCAAACGGCGGCAAGCTCATGCGACCCACGATTATCGACAGCATTATCCTCAGTGACGGCACTGCTGAAAAGGTATCACCGCGGGTGGTCGATCAGGTGATAACCGCGGAAACGAGTGACACCATCACCGCCATGCTCGTGAGCTCCATGAATCTCGGGTATGCGAAAGTTGCGAAAGTGAAGGGGTACCGCATGGCGGGAAAAACTGGTACGTCGCAGATCGCCGGTCCGGGAGGAAAGTACGAAACGGGTACAGGTTCCACGATTACGACATTCGCAGGGTATGCCCCAGTCCCCCACCCCAAGTTTCTCATTCTCGTGAAGTTCGACCGTCCTAGAAGAGATATCTACGGAGCGCAGACTGCAGGACCGGTGTTTCGGGATATTGCGGCGTTCCTCTTTAAGTATTATGGGATTCCGCCGAATGAGACGTAGAGACATTACGCTATAACGTCTCCCGTGTGATCTGCACCCGCAATCACCGGTTCCAGTGCCCGCGCTCTCGCAATAATTCTTGCAGGGAACTTCTGTTGCTCGGCGACATCGATTGCTTGTGATCGCGCTATGCCTTCGGTCTTTGAGTATGTGTACTTCAATCCTTCGTCGTCTTTCCGGATCGGGAAGTGGTACAGCTTTGTGATACCCGGATAGTCAGTCTTGAATCGTTCCGTGGAGTCATGATGGTGTGTCGTAAGGAAGACGGTATGACCGTCTTCGACGAGCATCTGGAGAAGTCCATATTGCAGATGACCCTGATACTTCGGCGAAGTCGTTGAACCAAATTCGTCGATGCAGAGTGTTGCGTGCTTTCCTTTGATGGAAGCGAGAAACTGTCCCCATACGGCCATCTCCGTTCCGAAGGCGCTCAGTCCGCTGCTGCTTTCCGCGTTGATGCGGTCGATGTAGCAGTGTGCATCGCGCACGGGAACTATTGCCTCTGCGGCGGGAACCATACCGACGGACTGTGCACAGAGATGCGCCGTAAATCCCGCTTTCATGTGATACGTTTTTCCCGACATATTCGCTCCGGTAAAAATCTGCACCTGAGCACTGGGACCAAGCAGGATGGAATTGCGCACCTGTCCTTCTACTGGTTTTGCGATATTCCATACGTCTGTGAGGTGCCCTTCCTGATTCGCGGAATATTCTGCAGTGGCGAATGGCTGCGTCTTGAGGGCCTTACTGATTTCCTGAAGGGACATGAGATTACGCATTTCATCTGCAAGCGGCGAAAAGTTTTCAAGGTGGTGGCTAGCTTCGGCGTATTTCCAGCGGTCTTCCCTCCGTTCAACCATGTTCGCGAGAAGATCCCGACCCGTAACTTTTCCGTCGAGGTATGCCTGGAACAGTGAAGAGAAATATCCGCCGAGACGATGCAGATGGACGCTATCTACTTTTCTGAGTTCATCAGGCAGTGACGCCAGTGGCTCTTTATCGCTGAGCATTGTCATCGCCTTCATCTGCATGACGATGGGTGGAGGAAAAAGCAAATCTAGCTTTGCCGTGAGTTCGTGTGTTCCGTTTAGCGCGCTAAAAAGCAAGTCGGGGTCCATAGCGGCAAGATCTTTCGGTTCTATAGGGGGTAGCTGTGCTGTGCAGCGATCGACAAGCGGGAGAAGATGCTTGCCGATAAATTCGTACTGAGAAAGTTTCGCATCATCCGGAGCGCCGACCATTGTGGCTAATTCATTGTGAATTTCCAGGATGCGTTCTGAGTCTCTGCGGTGCTCAGGTCCATCCCGCTGTTTATCATACAAACCATTCAGGAGATCATGCCACTCCACGCTGAGTGCGAAAAATCGACGTATGGGCTGCAGAATCGGTTCAAGAAAATCCGCCCCCCACCCTTCGGTCACCGAGAGCGTCTGCAGGATTTTTTCAAAGACTGGCAACGATCCCGCACGTACTCGGTCGGATCCGGCCATGTGTGCATTGTGCATGAGATGAGTTGCTCCTTCTTTCAGTCGTTCATTGAATCCTGTCAGGAGGTCTGGGTAGGCACAGGTAGCTGATGCGAGGTTCGCCCATGTCGATGTAATAGCGGACTCGACACCCTTTTCTGTTCCGGGTGATCGCAATGCAGCCCACATGCGCTGTCGTTCCAGTAGCTCGGCAACATCATTGGTTACGCCACTACGCAAAAACGTCTGCGCCATACCGATTTGGCTGTGCTCTGTTCCGGGAATGCGCAGGTGGTAATGCAGATCGTTGTCTTTGCTTGCGATATGTACAAGGCCTTCAGGCGCGAATGCATTTTTTTCCTCAGGTTTTATGATGCGTGTTGTCCCCTTTTCTCTGCGGCTTCGCTGAATCTGTACATCCAGCTGATCCGGAAAGAGCTGTGAGAATCCTTTGGGTTCGCTTATGAGTCTTTCGCGGTCTTCATCAGAATAAGGTGTGAGTGTGCGGCCAGGCCATGCTGCTTCCTGATTCTGCAATGGAGCAACATGCACGGGGTTTCCTTCGAGAGATGCCTTTGCATAGCGAATCACCCGCGGGTCGAGAAACTTCGCAGCAACTTCCAGAGCGCGTGAGTCATCTCTTCCCGGCTCCAGTTTATGTGTGAAGACCAAATCTTTCGCTCCAACTTCGGTACGAAAATGGGAAATACACTGTCCCCTCTCCTTCTCCAGATGATCCATCAGGCGTTCATTGTGTGTCGCAAAAACAATGTGATGTCCTCGCTCAGTTAAGTCATCGGACACGGCTGCAGCGAGTGAAGCCTGATCGATGTCTCCTGTGGTCGAAAATGGCTCATCGCTCCATATTCGCGTAGGTCCTTTTTCTGAGGTTTCCAGAGTCTTCTTCCACCAGTCAATCTCTGTACCAAACGCGCTCAGGTTTCTTTCCGCATCCGTAGACGCACGATCGATGAAGACGAGTTGCTCATGTTGCGGAATATTCACATCGAGTCCCGGTGCATAGCCGAAAGACTGCGCACATGCCTGCAGGTAAAGGTCTTGGAGTAGGTACCAGGACTTTCCGGACATGTTTGCACTGGCAAGCGCATGAACGGGATCATCGGGGATACTCGGGTTACGAGTCTGATCTGGTGGTACACCGTCTCCCTGCCATTTGTATGACCGTTGTAATTTCCCTGTTTTGGAGTGCAGCATGTTCCATCCTTTTCTATATTCGCGGGGCTTTTGTTCATCGAAAGTCACTTTCGAGTACCTGTCTTCTTTCATGACGTTTGCCGTTTCCAGAAGGCAACCGATGCGGGAGATGTCGCTCATGCATTCACTGAGTGCATGTTCTATGGTTGTCAGGATATCCGGTGATGCAAATGTCGCTCGGATCGTCTCCCATGATCCTGTGAGGTGCTTGGTAAAGAGGGGCCGCAGTGTTGCTGCATGTACGCGTAATTTTGCTCCCGTAGCAATGAGTGACGGATGCCACATTTTATCCAGTACTGCTGCAAATGTATCAATACTGTCCGGTGCCTCAGGTAATTTCCACAGCGTAAGCAGCGTCTCTGCTATCCAGCGTGTTTCATCATCAGCTTCATTGGTGGAAATTGTTTTTAAGGCTTTATTCACTGCTTTTTCTAAAGGTAATGTCGCAAAATCACTCTTGAGCAGCTGCACAATCAGGGTATCCGGAGATTGCTTTTCCCCTTTTTCAACGCGTTCTCGTTCTATGTTTGTAATCATCGAAAGACTTTCCCAGTACGAAGATGAAGCAGTAGAAGAATTCTTCGTTCGTAGTGTCTCCTCATGTGTTTTATCGATAAGGGTTTCCATGATGTCCTGGCGCTCCAGTGTTTGACTGCGTTCAAGTGGGACACGATGGAGAAGTGAACCCAGAAGAGTTTTTGCATTGAGAATATTTGCCATATCCATATCTTCGAGAGACCGGTCATCTCTGTGCTTTTCCGTGAGCATCATGAGCTCTGTCGTTCCCTCTGCTTTGAAAAAAATATCAATCGCATCGGTAACCTGCAGCACTTCTTTTGCTTCATTGGAGACGCCCAGAGCAGCATCGGACACTGTTGCAGGTGATACAGTCTCAGGGGCTACAGCTTGCTCCTCTCCAAGTGCCGATAGTTTTCGACCGAATTCTGAAACCATAGCGAGGCATTACACAAGAATGCGGGGGCTTCGACAAGGGTGATTCCTGTGATTGTGCTCTCGGAGACGCAACAGCGTTGCGTCTCTACGGAACCACATTATTTAACTGTGACGCTTTTAGCCAAATTCCTCGGCATGTCCGGATCTTTCCCCCTCTGTACTGCCAGTTCATACGCTAGGATCTGCATGGGAATAACGGTAACAATCGGCTGTGCTGCGCCCGCATCTGGTGTCTTCAGCCATTCGTCGAAAATAGCATTTCTCTCCGGAGCAATGCCGATGAGCATTGCGCCACGAGCTTTGAGCTCCGTTGCATTATTGATCATGTCGCCGGTGACTTCGTCGTTTCCCAGAAGTGCGATGCACGGCGTTCCTGTTTCGATGAGGGCGATGGGGCCGTGCTTGAGCTCGCCGCCGGCGAATCCTTCCGCGTGCACGTAGCTGACTTCCTGAATCTTGATCGCGCTTTCGAGGGCCATCGGGTAGTGCCAGCTTTTACCGATGATGTAGAGATCTTCGTGAGACTTAATTTTCGCAGCAATCGCAGCAATGCGTTCGACGTAGCGGGGGTTGAGCATATCGTTAATGAGCGCGCTGGTTTCCAGAAGCAAAGTCTTTCCATCGTGCAGTGCGTGCTTGAGGGCATACGCAATAAGAAGCATCACGGACATCTGACCGGTGAGAGCCTTGGTGCTCGCAACCGCGCGCTCGGGACCGGCATTGATGAGCAGTGTGTAGTCCGCCGCGCGACTCACACTCGATCCTTCGACGTTTACAATAGCGAGCACTTTTGCGCCTTTGGCCTTCGCAACACTGATGGCCTCAAGGACGTCTGCAGTCTCCCCGCTTTGACTTACTACGATGAGCAAGCTTTCAGGCTGCAGGAAGTGATGGTAGAGCTTAAACTCCCCTGCTGAGCAGACGTTGACGTGGTGCTCTGCGACGACTGAGAAGAAGTACTCCGCCGCCATGCAGGCCTTGTGTGCTGTACCGCAGCCGACGAGGAAGGTGCCCTTGGCACTTCTGATTGCTTCTGCAACGGCGCGGATGGCGTCATCGTCCTGATTCACTGCTCTGGCGATGCTCTCTTTCTGGTCCATGATTTCCTTGAGCATGAAGTGCGGGAAATCCCCTTTTTGTCCCTGCTCGACGGTCCACGTGATGCGTACTTCTCTCTTCTGACGCTCTGTTCCCGTTAAGATATCCCTAAACTGAATGGAGTTTCCGTCTGTTTCCACCATCTCTCCATCATCGATGTACTGCACGGTGCGGGTGTGCTCGATGAACGCGGGAATATCCGATGCAATGTAGTACCCGTCCTCCCCTACTCCGACGATGAGCGGACTCCCCGTACGCGTAGCCACCAGCATGCCGGAGGCCTCGTGCATGGCGAGGATGGCATAGCGTCCATGAAAGCGCAGGCAGGCCCTGCGTACGGCTTCCGGAAATGCGTGCCCAGCCTTCATCTCTTCCTCTATACAATAGGGAATAACTTCTGTGTCGGTTTGCGAGACGAATGTATATCCCTTGGTGAGAAGTTCCAATCTCAGCGCTTCGTGGTTCTCCACGATGCCGTTATGGACAACGGCGATTGTGCCGTCCTTGGAGAGATGCGGATGTGCATTTTCCGGTGTGACTCCTCCATGCGTTGCCCAACGGGTGTGTGCGAGAGCGAGACAACAGGAATAGGAAAATTGCTTCGTATCTACAGAGCTGATTTTGCCGATGTCCTTACTGACAGAAATTCCCGATGGTGTTTTACAGGCAACTCCCCAAGAATCGTAGCCGCGGTACTCCAGATTCTTGAGTCCATCGACAACGACGCTTCCTCCATCACTCCGCTTGCCTGTGTATCCGAAGATGCCGCACATAGCTGAGGTATTTTAAGTATTTTCGGGCTTTTTGCAATGCTTTACGGCTCCTTAGCATCCTAAACGTCTAATCAAAGGATTTCCTTGCAAGCAGCCTGCTGCACCCTTAAGCTGGCGCCCATGCCTCTCACATCTTCTGCCATCAAAGCCTCCCGTCAGTCCCGTGTTCGCCGTGAGCGGCGTCAGCCAGTGAAGACGACGATGAAGACCATGATCCGCAAGATTACCGTTGCCGCGAAGGCCGGTGATAAGGTTGAAGCAAGCAAGCTCCTTCCTAGTGCCTATAAGGCCATCGATATGGCGTCGAAGAAGCACATCATTCACCCGAAGAATGCCGCAAGAAAGAAGTCCGGTATCGCAAAAATGGTAGGAGCGATGAAGTGAGCGGCGGGGTATGCTTCGTAGGTACTTCCTTCCGATATTTTTCCATGCCTTCCATTCTCGCATTTGACGTCGGATTGCGTAGAACAGGAGTGGCGATAGCCTTCGGCGGGACAGATATGGCCGTCACAAAGGACACCATTCATCACAAAGATATGGCCGTTTTAACGGTGGAGATTCAGGCTCTTTGCTCTCACTATCAGGTCAAAACGATGGTTTTAGGACTGCCACTTCTTGCCTCAGGGGACGAGGGGTCTCAGGTGGTGATTGTCCGTTCTTTGGCAAAAAATCTTGAGAAGTTGGGATTTGAGGTTCTTTTCATCGACGAACGCTATACAACAGCGAGAAATGTCCAATACGATGGCGATGCAGCCTCTGCTTGTCAGATTCTCTCAACGTATCTTGAGAGAAAAAAGAATTTGACACAGCCCTAAAACTATATAATATAGTATCCTTTACCTGCTCATTGAACAACTTCGTGGTACCAATGGATATAACGCTACATATGATACGTAGCGTCTAGCCAAATCTGAATCTGATCTTTTGCTTCTGTCAAATATTTGGTAAAACGAGGGTTGTTCTTTCCCCAGCTTCTCCTATGGCAGATTCTGCCGCTACAACAACGACCAAGTCCGGTGCTCCTCTTAGCATCAATCTTCAGGAGCTCTTGAGCTCTCTTTTCCTTGTCCTTACGGACAAAGAAGCACAGGTCATCCGCAGGCGGTTTGCCCTTCAGGGCAGCCAGAAGCAGACGCTGGAGAAGATTGGTAAGCAGTTCAATGTAACAAGGGAGCGCATCCGCCAGATTGAGAGTATCGCTCTTGGAAAACTACGCCGCACCGTTCGTACGACACGCCTTGATGAAGTGAACGAAGCTGCACGTTCCATACTTCGGTCCCATGGGGGCCTGCAGTGTGAGGACCTTCTTATCAGCGCGGTACTCCAGCAGATTGCCGACAGTTCGGATCTTGATGGTGCAGTACTCCGCCTCTCTTTTAGCATCGATACCGACCTTCATGAAGGTAGCCGAAGCAACACGTTTGTACCGTTCTGGAGACTCGAATCTCTTTCCATGGAAGACATTGCTACGGTTGTCGGTGCGATGGTAAAAACCCTCAAGAAGCGCAAGTCCTGTATGGCTCTCCCTGAAATGGTCACAACGATCCAATCACTCAATCTCTTCTCCGGCCGCGTCCCAAGCCCCGAACTTATCGAGAGCTGCTTAACCGTCGACGAGCGCTTCCGCGCTATTCCCGAAGGTTGGGGACTCACCGAGTGGCGCTTCGTCCGCCCGAGAAGCATCCGCGACAAAGTGGAGATTATTCTTAAGAAATCCGGTCAGCCTTTGCACTTCATGGAGATTGCCAACCGCATCCGCGAGGCAAAGTTCGATCATAAAAACGTCACGGTGCAGGCCGTCCATAACGAGCTCATCCGCTATCCGCAGTTTGTGTTGGTCGGCCGTGGCCTCTATGCCCTTCGCGAGTGGGGCTATGAGCCGGGGACCGTCGCCGACGTCATTGAGCGCATTCTGAAAGACAAAGGTCCACTCAGCAAAAAAGAAATCATTGTGGAAGTCGGCAAGCAGCGCACCGTCAAGGTGGGCACGATTTCCTTAAACCTCCAGAAGATGCCCTACTTCAAGCGTGTGGGTCGCGCGGTGTACGCGTTTGATTCTACGAAGAAGTAAGACCTTCAAATTGCAACGTAGAGACGCACCGTTGGTGCGTCTTTTTTTAGAATTATGATGAGATGTCTGTCTTCCTGCTGTATCCTTCTCTATGAACATGCAACGGAACAGATTTTCTTTTACGGCTCTCGCTCTTCTCTTTCTTGCTGCATGTACTTCACTCACTCCCCTTCCCCCTCTTCCTGAGGGAGTACAAACCCTTACAGGAACCATTGTCCCGACGACGATGAGCACAGCCCGTCGTGGTACGCATTTGCTCAGACAATCCGGCAGCGATCATGCGTATCTGGAGAGCTCTACGGTACTTCTCCGTGAGTTTCAGGGGCGTACGACTGCTCTTCGTGGTCATTTTGAGCGCAATATCGATGCGCGTGATCTTCCGGTATTTGTCGTGAAAAGCGTGGTTTCCTCCGATGAGACGTTCCGGTCATGGTCCAGTACCGATCTTGGTATCGACGCAAACATTCCTACCCGATGGGGTATTTCTCCTACTGAAGACGGAGGTATCCGATTCATTCCGGCAGGATCCCTTGCCCCCGTCGTTGCTATCAGCCGTTTCACAGAGCGTCCGCTACCCAGCGGAATCGCACTTTCCATAGACGGCGGTCGTGCAATTCGTTTCCTCGATGACATTTCCGGCGAGCAGCGTATAGCCATCGAGCAGTATTCCGGATATCTGGAGCTCAGCTTCACTCCCCAGCACGAAACAGATCCTGTGGCAGCGCGCGCGGAGTGGATGGCATTTCTACGTTCTGTCCGCGTGAAGGGAAATATTCCCTTGAATGCATCTGGCTCATCGCGCGCTGCAACTTCCGGTATATCGTCTCTGCGCGACCGTCAGCCGTGCGGTGGGGTTGCCGGCGTGCTTTGTCCCTCCGGTCAGTACTGTGAGATTACGGATCTCGATCAGAATATTGGTATATGTAGGGCTGTAGAGTAGAAGGGTGTACATTCATACACCACAATGCATTCATTCACTCAGCAAGTACACTTTCTTGATTCTATACGCGACTCAAGGAATTATGGGTGTACGTTCTTACACCTTTACAAATCCTTTCCCCAAAGAGACTATGGCCAAGTCTTCCCCCACACGTTCTATGGTATCTCCACCAAAAGCCGACGGCGCTGTATCAGTAATTGTATCACCTCAGAAATCCGCGACAGCGAAAGCGGCAGTGTCTGCAAAATCGGATCCGAAAACGGATGCGATTACCCTCGCTCTCGCACAAATCGAGAAGCAGTACGGGCAGGGTGCCGTGATGCGCATGGGTGACGAGCAGATTGTCGCCGTGGAGAAGTTCAGTAGTGGATCACTGACACTGGATGTTGCGCTCGGCGGCGGTATTCCTAAAGGACGCATTATCGAGATCTTCGGTCCGGAGTCCTCAGGAAAAACCACTCTTGCACTCCATGCCATAGCGGAAGCACAGAAGAAGGGAGGGCGTGCAGCATTCATCGATGCAGAGCACGCACTGGATATTACCTATGCAAAGAAAATCGGCGTCGATGTCGATAACCTTCTCGTTTCACAGCCCAATGACGGTGAGGAAGCACTGGAGATCACGGAAACCCTCGTTCGTTCCGGTGCGATCGACGTCATTGTCATCGATTCCGTTGCGGCACTTACCCCGCGTGCAGAGATCGAAGGCATGATGGGAGATAGCCACATGGGACTCCATGCTCGACTCATGAGTCAGGCGCTTCGCAAACTCACATCCATTGTCAGCAAAACACATTGCTCGGTAATTTTTATCAACCAGATGCGTATGAAGATCGGCGTGATGTTCGGCAACCCCGAAACGACAACTGGCGGCAATGCACTGAAGTTCTATGCAACCATTCGTCTCGATGTTCGCAGAATCGACAAGATTATGGAAAAAGTCGCAACGGGAGAGGATCAGGTGATCATTGGAAGCCGTACACGGGTGAAGGTTGTCAAAAATAAAATCGCACCACCGTTTCGCCAGGCGGAGTTTGATATTCTCTATGCTCGCGGCATCAGCCGTTCCGGAGATATTCTTGAGCTTGGTGTAAAGCACGGTGTGATCGAAAAATCCGGAAACTATTATCGCTTCGGCGAGGAAACACTGGGAAACGGGAAGGAACCCGCCCGAACATTTCTTGATGAACATCAGGATCTCAGTACAAAGATTGAGAAAGCCATCAGAGCGATTGCACTTGTTGTGTAGTCATACGGCTTCGCTTTGTTGAATCTTTATATCGGCGTAGCGATATCGCTACGCCGATATATGAGCAGCAGTGAGAAACGTTCATAGCATTTCCATCGCGAAGCCGTATCACTATCCAGAAACGCGTCGAGTATCCTTGACGCGTTATCCACATGTTCTCCACTTCAGGCTCACAGACGGGGGCACAAGCGTTTGAAAGGGCAATCACAGATCATTGCAGGAGAACCTTCGTCCCGTACAATTGCCGCCTGTGTCCGCAGCTACCGCCAACATGATCGGCATACAGCCGCATTCTCTGGATGCAGAAAAAACCGTTCTTGGTGCGCTTCTTCTCGATCCGGATGGGATTATCAAAGTAAGCGACTTTCTCACGCCGGAGGATTTCTACGATCCTGTCTATCGCTCTATTTATCAGTCTGTCTACGCACTGTATCAGCAGCACCAGCCGATCGACTTTGTCACCGTCAGTGAGAAACTAAAATCCGATGCCCGTGTGCAAGAGCTTGGAGGCTCTGCATACCTTGCGCAGCTTGCAGCCGAGGTTCCAACAGCATCCCACGTGTATCAGTACGGACAGATCGTGAAGGTAAAAGCCGTACACCGTCGCATTATCTCATCCGGACAAAAAATTACAGCACTCGGATATGAGGAAACGAGATCTGTGCCGGAAATCCTCGAAGAAGTCGAGAAAACGGTATTTGCCATCAGTAACACGTTTTTGAAGGAAAAGTTTGTGCATATCCGCGATGTGCTCACCATGCGCTACGAACGCTTTGCCGAGTTGCATGAGTCCAAGGAGGAAGACTATGTGAAGGGTGTGCCTACAGGGTTTAAAGGGTTGGACATGAAGCTTTCCGGCCTTCAGCCCAGCGACCTTATCATCATTGCGGCTCGCCCGAGTATGGGAAAGACAAGTTTTGCTCTAAACGTGGCCCAAAATGCAGCTATCCGGCATCATAAGAGTGTCGGAATCTTCTCTCTGGAAATGAGTAAAGAGCAGCTTGTGGATCGCCTGTTTGCTTCGCTCCTCGGAGTGGACTCTTGGAAATTGCAGCGCGGCAAACTCGACGACAGCGATTTTCAGAATATGGGGCCAATTATGGATGAATTGAATAAAGCAAATATCTTCATCGACGATTCCGTCGGATCCTCCATACCGGAACTTCGTGCAAAAGCTCGTCGTCTGCAGATGGAGCATGGGCTCGATCTGCTCATCATCGATTATCTCCAGCTTATGAGTACGGGAAATATGAGTTATGCAGGAAACCGTGTGCAGGAAATTTCCGAAATTTCCCGATCACTGAAGCAGCTTGGCAGAGAGCTACACATTCCTATCGTTGCTCTCTCGCAGCTTTCCCGCGCAGTAGAGAGTCGTCCGGGAAACATTCCACAGCTCTCGGACCTGCGTGACTCTGGAAGTATTGAGCAGGATGCCGACGTGGTGATTATGATGTACCGGGAGGACTACTACGAAGAAGACAGTGATCGTCAGGGCATTACGGATATGTATATCAAAAAGCATCGTAATGGTCCGATTGGTAGAGTGGAGCTCCTCTTCAAAAAAGAGCAAATGCGCTTCTACGATATCGACAAAGCGCACTCGAATCAGTCGGATGAGTAATGTTTCCTTTTACGATGGTAGCCCGTATGCTCCCCTCATGTTGGATGCTGTTATTTTACGCCCTGATGTGCCGCTCATGCACATCCTCCTCTACGCTTGTTTTGCTTTTGCGGTGGGTCTTTTACTCACACCGTCGTTTATCCGTTTTCTCATAAGAAATCGTGTGGGAAAGCAGCTGCGCGTTGAGACTGTAGATGGTCAGGATCCTTCAGTGTTTCGCAAGTATCACCAGCATAAATTCGGCACCCCGACGATGGGGGGGATTCTTGTATGGGCATCTATTTTGCTGACAGTTCTCTTCTCCCGTCTTCTCTCCTATGGTGGATTTGCAGAGAGTTCCCTTCTGCAACGCGGGCAAGTCTACTTGCCACTCGGTACGATGGTGGCTCTTGGCCTTCTAGGGGGGCTTGATGACTATTTGAATATCATCGGCGTTGGTAAGAAAAGAGGCTTGGACGTCCTTCCAAAGATTCTTACGCTCATTGTTATCGGCACGATGGGGGCGCTGTGGTTTTACTTTAAGCTCGGCTACGACTCTATCTACGTTCCCTACTATGGGACGCTTTCTGTGGGGCTATGGTACATACCTATCTTTCTCTTCGTCCTTGTTGGAACCGCTAATGCCGTCAATGTTACGGACGGTCTCGATGGACTTGCAGGAGGGCTTCTTGTCATCGCATTTGGCTCTTTTAGCGTACTTGCCTATCTTGAAGGCCTGACAGTGCTTTCCGCATTCTGCGCGGTGTGCGTTGGAGCCGTAGCCGCATTTCTTTGGCACAATGTCCCTCCAGCGCGCTTTATCATGGGAGACACAGGATCGCTCGCTCTGGGAGGTGGACTTGCAGTCATTGCGATGATGATTGATCAAGTCCTCGTACTCCCTCTCATTGGCTTTGTCTTTGTCGTGGAAATGCTTTCCGTCATCATCCAACTTCTTAGTAAGAAGTACCGCGGGGGAAAGAAGGTCTTTCGTGCAGCGCCCATTCACCATCATTTCGAAGCGCTCGATTGGGGCGAAAGTAAAGTGACCATGCGTCTATGGATTGTCGGTGGATTTGCGGCGATGCTCGGGGTGATTGTGGGGGTATTTGGATAAGAATACAAATGCCAAAAACCAAAGACCAAATGGCAAAGCTCGTTTCGGCATTTGGCTTTTGGCATTTGGTTCTTATGCCCGTACAATACATCCATGATCCGCATCGCAATCAATGGATATGGTCGAATCGGTCGCGTCGTACACCGTCAACTGGTTCAGCGCTTTCCGGATGAGGTTTCCGTTGTTGCGATCAATGCATCGAGTGACGCCTCCATGCGAGCGTATTTACTGAAGTATGATTCACTCCATGGACGATTTGGAGGAGATGTACAGGTCGTAGGAGAAAACATCACGGTAAACGGTTTGCCTGTGAGGGTTATCAAAGAAAGAGATCCTGCCATGTGTCCATGGAAGGAATTGAATATCGACATTGTTATAGAGGCTTCGGGAAAATTCCGCAGTCGCGACAAGGCAGGTGAGCACCTGCAGGCGGGAGCGAAAGCCGTGCTCGTTACAGCTCCGCCAAAAGACGATATTCCCATGATCGTCATTGGTATTAATGATACAGAACTCAAAGCGAGTCTCCCTATCGTCAGTGCAGCTTCGTGTACGACAAATTGCATAGCCCCTGTGATTAAAGTCCTCGATGAACTTGTGGGAATTGAAAGCGGTCTTATGTGCACGACGCATGCCTATACATCGTCCCAAAATTTATTGGATAATTCCTCCGACAGTTCCAAGGTACGTATAGCGCGAGCCGCCGGGCTCAACATCATTCCGTCGACCACCGGTGCCGTAAAATCCTGTGCCAAACTCTTTCCGCATCTCAAAGGCAAAATGGATGGCATGGCGCTGCGTATCCCCCTCCCCGATGTTTCCGCTGCCTATCTCGCACTCAATGTGAAGAAAGCTACGACAGCCCAGGAGGTGAATGCCGCCATGACAAAGGCCTCTCAAGGATCTCTCAAGGGTATTCTTGCAGTAGAGGAAGGACAGCTGGTTTCCTCGGATTATGTTTCCGATACGCACTCGAGTACTGTCGATCTAGAGTCGACAACAGTGGTCAATGGAACACTCGTGCAAATCCTGGCGTGGTACGACAATGAGTGGGGATACGGCATGCGCGTAACGGAAATGGCAAAGATGATTGGTTCGCTTCTTTCTTAGTTCCATGACACTTGTTCATCTACCGAAGCGTTCAACGCTCAATTGGCATCTACGTACGAAAGCAAAGGTTCCCGATGCCCTTCGTCATCTCCTTGTGGATATCTCCCGCGCAGGACGTGATATCCGTTACGCCATCCAGACATCTGCAGGAGGTCTTTCTGGCGGGAGTAATCAGTTTGGTGAGGCGCAGCTCAAGCTCGATATCCTTGCAGACGAGCTCATGGAGAACTATCTGCGCGAGAGCGGGACTGTTGCCTGTTATTGCTCCGAGGAGCATGACGGCATTGTAGAAATGGATACTTCAGCACCCTATAGTGTTGTCTTCGATCCTCTCGACGGCTCATCCCTTGTCGACGCAAACTTCGCCATCGGATCGATCTTCGGGATTTATGCTGGTTCAGAAATTATCGGCAAGACACCTCGGGAGCACGTTGCCGCCGGTTACATTCTTTACGGACCACGAACGCTCTTTGTCTATAGCACGGGAGACGGTGTCCATGCATTTCTCCTCAGCGACATTGGAGAATTTATTGTCATGCAGGAATACTTGGGAATTGCAGATGTCGCAAAAAACTTCAGTCCTGGAAATCTCTCGGCTATCCATGACAATCCCGGTTACAGGAAGGCGCTCGATCATTGGCTGGAAACGATGACACTACGGTATTCGGGGTGCATGGTTGCCGATATTCACCATATCCTGACCAAAGGACAGGGAATATTTGCAAATGTTGGTGGTAAGAAGTATCCGCAGGGAAAACTTCGTATGGTCTTTGAATGCGGACCGTTTGCCTACCTTGTCGAGCAAGCAGGAGGTGCTTCGTCAGATGGGTCGATCTCTCTTCTCGATAAAAAACTTACTGCATGTGATCAGCGATCGCCGATGATTGTGGGATCGAAGGAGGAAGTGGAGGTTGTTGTGAAGTTATTGAAATAATGGATGCATATCATACATCTCACCATTCAAACATACACCTAGTTCCAAAACGGTTCCTTCGATGACTTCTCCATGGCATCATCCAGAGGTATCCGCCGATCATCCTCTGTTATTCCTCCATCTATTTTATAGAGCTTGCGCATAGAGCGGTATGTACCCCATGGGTAGTACCGCTTCCTTGGTATGCGTGGGCGCCTGCCCTCTTTCGCTTCTGTAACCTCTTCTTCAGGCATAAGCAAAGCCTTCGCGTTGCCATTCTTTGCAAATTCCACACGCCCAATGACCATCCGCTTTTTCGGATCCACATAGACAAGGTCTTCGTCGGCGTAGGGAGAGTCAGACATACACAGAAATTATATCATGAATAGAGAGTCTCTGATTGCAGGATTGTAACGTGCTTCAGTCTACCTGAATAATCGGTGCTCCTCCGGAGCGGGAGCTGGTGGAGGGGGAGGAGGTGGCGGTGGTGCAACAATCTCCTTGCGTATTTCAGGAGTCGGCACATCTTCGGGGTGATGAAAGAGCTCCTGTACAAGTCCCCTTCTCTGCTCCTGATAGCGCATAAATGCATAGAGCGTTGCGACAAGACT
Organism: Candidatus Peribacteria bacterium; assembly: GCA_943354555.1. Taxonomy (GTDB): domain Bacteria; phylum Patescibacteriota; class Gracilibacteria; order Peribacterales; family Peribacteraceae; genus 2-12-FULL-55-11. The sequence continues at coordinate 33,320 of CALRCM010000004.1, forward strand.
TCCAACGATAGCTACGTAGATACCGAATCGTATTTCCATCCGGGAAAACTCGAAGGTGACTTTAGCAAGAACGGAGAGTGCCGAGAGAATCATGACCGACGAAAGTGCAGTGAGGCATAGGCGTACCGTCTCGCGGTAGCGCTTACGGATAATGACTACGCCCCCAAGAAGGGGAGCTGCGGTGATGGTGAGAACAAAGAGCTCCAGCAGTAATGTACTGAAGCCGATGAATGATGTGTAAAATCCTAAACCAGAGTACGTGACGCTTTCACCTCCCAACCACTCTCCACCCATCCACGGTAGAAAAATGCCAATGACGGTAACCAGTGTCCCGCCATTGAGGATTTGTTCCTCAAGCTCAAGGGAGGAGATCTTGCGAATAAGAGACGAAGCCATATGAGGATCGTAGCATGCCGCACAGACTCCGGCCATAATCCATTCATAGCAATGTCATGATATATTTACTTTGCAAGTACCGCTGAACGTCCTTTGTTTCATGAAAAGTCGGTACACTATTTCTATGATGATTTGGATAGATGGCAGGAGTGCAACTGCAGCGCAAAAAACCGGTAAGGGGCAATGGACCCTGCGCCTCATCGAGCATCTGCTTCCTCATATACCTCTCGTCGTGTGCATAGCGGACGGGGAAATCCCTTCGCAGTGGAAGTCCTATGAGAACTGTATTCGACGATTTCCTTCGGGCGTGATGTGGCACTGCTCTGTAGCGAAGGCACTTCCGAGAAAAGATGCGATCTATATTTCTCCCACAAGCTTTCTTGTTCCACTCATCGTCGGGACATCCATCCCCTGCATTCCCATAATTCATGATCTCATTGCATTTCGACCTGAACCTCATGAGTGGAAAGCAAAACTGATCGAGCGATGCACACTCCCCCGTGTCCTTCGGTGTGCGCGCCATATTCTCGTACTGAGCTCATCGACGCGTAGCGATCTCCTTGCACGTTTTTCCCGGGAAATAGGGACGACGCCAATGACGACGGTCTACTCCGGACCTCTGGAAGATGCCCCCCGCTCTACAGAAGACGACGGCCGTACCATCCTCTGCCCCGCAACTCTTTGCCCCCGTAAAAACCAGCTCCGACTCATTCGTGCGTATGCAGCTCTTCCAAAAGATGTGCGTGAACAGTATCGATTGCTGCTCATAGGAGCACGAGGATGGCACGACGGTGAAATTTTGAAAGCTATGCAAAGTACGCCCGGAGTGGAGTGGAAAGGATATGTATCGGACAGAGAGTATGCTCGCATTCTCCATACGGCATCCATCCTCGCCTATCCCTCGTTATACGAGGGATTCGGCCTCCCGGTACTCGATGCCATGCAGCGGGGAATTCCCGTCTTCACATCGTCGCGGGGAAGTCTCAGTGAAGTTGCCGGAAATAGTGCTTTGCTCATCGATCCGGAAAATATTGAGGATATGACCCGTGGACTTCTGCAATTAACGACAGATGATGCTACGCGCAAGCGCCTGCGCGCCAGTGGGCCTGTGCAAGCTGCGCAGTTTTCATGGGAAAGAACTGCCAATCTGGTACTTTCGGCGCTTCAGAGCATTCAAAGGACGATATCATGAGAAATGGGGATTTCGTTTCATGGAATTTCACCCACACACTACACTGAGGTCATGCTTCGGTACCCTCGCATCGGCATTACGGTAAAGTCGAATCTGGAAAGAAAAGAGGAATCCGTACTATGCATTACCGATATTCTTCTCGCACAAGGTGTAGAGATTTTCTTCGATCCCGAACGGAGAAGTGACGCAACTGCATGGAGTATCTTTCCGGAATTTCATGCAGAGAGCGACATTGATCTGCTGGTGATCATCGGCGGTGACGGGACTATTTTGCGTACCATTCGGACATTTTCGGATTTCTCCGTACCCATTCTCAGCATCAACCGCGGGACGATTGGCTTTCTTGCCGAACTCGAAATGCACGAAGCGGCGAAAGAAATTCCTCGCATGCTTGCGAGTAATGGCGTCATAGAGTCACGCAGCCTCATTCATGTTCTCATTGAGCGCGAAGGTGCAGAATTTTTTCAGGGGTATGCCCTCAATGAAGCCGTGATTGCTCAGGGAACTATTGCCCGGCTTGTCGATCTAAAGGTCTCTGTGCAGGGTGAGCCTCTGACAACGTTCCATGCGGACGGTCTCATCATCGCCACCCCAACAGGGTCTACGGCTTATTCCCTTGCCGCCGGCGGACCTATCGTCCACCCCACCCTTGCCGCAACGATTCTCACACCGATCAATCCCCATAGCTTCAGTCAGAAACCTGTGGTGATCCCGAGCGATCAAACGATAGATGTGGAGATTTTAACAAAGCAGAATAAATTTCAGGATGCCAATGTCGTTCTTACCCTCGACGGTCAGGTGTACCAGACACTGCAAAGCCGTGACCGTATACGCATCTGCGGATGTGCAAAAAGCGTCCGATTTCTTCGCAAAGCCCAAGATACGTTCTTCCACACGCTGCGGCAGAAGCTGAAGTGGGGGGAGTAACTACGCTTTTCCGACTTTTCGTAAATGTGCTAATTCTAGAAAGTCCGCCGGATGTTTTTTATCCAAAGAAGATTGGTCGTGAAAACTTAGGTAACCACCTGCTCGTGCAGACGTAACTCTCTGATCAACAGGTGATTCGTTCATAACCGGCTCCAAAAGCATCCCTCTTTGTCTTACTACCAGAGGAATGTCAAGAGTAGTTGCCACCCTTTGCTGTTTGCGAGAAAGCGGCTTTACCGTAATCACAAAAACGTGATGCAGCTTTCCTCGCTGCCGGAAGAGCAGGTGTGGAACTGCTGCGTCCACATCCCGAAGTTCTGAGACGAGAAAGACCGCAACGTCACTGAGAAACCTGAAACCTTTCAGATGCTCATATGCTTCAGGATCCGATGCATCGGTATGCTCACTCGAGATAAATCGGCTTGTTGCAGGAGCGCATGGCATCGGCCACTTGCGTTCCACCCAATCGAGTACGAGATTTCTTTGAAATGCTATCTCATCAAGAATTTTCATTGCAGTTTCTGCAAAAACATCGAGAGCGCCATCTGCATCTGTCACATTTTGCTTACAGTACAATGCAGAACTGAGGGCATGATGCATGGAAGGATTATCCAATCTCCGATCCACAAGTCCAGAGAAATGGACCTTCTTTAGTCCTTAGCGCACAATCATCTCCCCCCTCCCCTGACCCGTGCCGATATAACGCACCGGAATACCGGTTTCCTGTTCTATAAAGAGAATCAGTTTTTGCGCTTCCATCGGAAGATCGTCAAAAGCGGTCATGCCAGCTGTAGAGCACTTCCAGCCTGAAAACTCCTTGTAGGTAGCTTTTCCCTGATACTCCCCCACTCCGACGAAGATCATTTCCTCCGTATCGAGTACATCGAGCTTGGTAATGTTCCAACATGTACAGCCGTTGATCATGGCAGATCGCTTCAGATCCGGAAGATGCAGCCATCCGCAGCGGCGCGGACGCTTCGTGACAGAGCCATACTCCCCTCCCCGCTCGCGAAGTCGGTCACCAGTCGCCCCTGAAACTTCCGTAAGAAAATCACCGGAACCTACACGCGTGCAGTAGGCTTTGGCTACTCCGATCACTTGCGATACGCATTGCGGCGGAAGGCCGAGTCCCTGCAGTGCTCCGGCGACGGTTGTCGCGCTGCTCGTCACATACGGGTAGGTTCCATGATCGATATCCAACATCGTTGCCTGCGCGCCCTCAATGAGAACTTTTTTATCGGATTTCCTACGATCTGCAAGGAGTGTGACGGTATCCGTCACACAAGACCCAATGAGTTTTGCAGCGTGCGTCACAGACTGCAGCTCGGCCTCGATATCGACGTCGATGCCATGCGTGCGCTTCAGAAGCGCAGCTCTCTCGGAAAGATCTCCGCGCAAATCTTCGGAAACACGTTCCATACGGATCCCTGTTCGCGCAGCCTTGTCACAGTATGCAGGCCCTATACCTCGGCGAGTGGTGCCAATCCCCTTTCCAGTCTTAGTCTTATCATCCTCATTTGCACCATCGATCAGCTTGTGAAAATCAAAGAGAATATGTGCTTCGTGCGAGATGCGAAGTCTCGGAATGATATCGATCCCTGCCGCTTTGAGAAGTTCAATTTCCTCGAGGAGCGTAGGGAGATGAATGACCATTCCCGATCCGAGAACAATTTCCGCATGAGCATGCAGGCAGCCACTTGGGAGGAGTCGAAAGACATGCTTTACACCATTCACCACAATCGTGTGGCCTGCGTTTGCACCGCCGCATGCGCGCGCGATGACATCAAACTTCTCTGCAAGCATATCGATGATCTTCCCCTTTCCTTCATCACCCCACTGCGTACCGATGACTGCTACCGCCGATGAAGCTAGGGATGTGCCGGACACAAATGCATCATACCATGGAGTGATCGCCGCACGATTCTTCTGTTTCTTTTTTGAACAACTATCCGTATTTTGGCTTTATATTAGCCATTTTATTCGATTTCACTTTCAGTATTTACATGGAATTGCCTCTTGCAACTTTCAGGAATTTTCTGACAATGCAGCTATGACAGTCGAAGAACTATCCAAAGGTACCGAGCATGGGGACAGTCAGCTAATGATTCCCAGAACCTTGATTATGAAGCTCCAGCAGAAGGATGATTTCCATCGATGGGTGAAATTTGCAGAACCCAGAGGTGACCATCTTCAATTGCAACTTCGTGAGTTTGTCGATGGTCAAAGACTTCCTGTTAAGATTACTATGGAGGATTTTCGGAGGAAATTTCAGATTCCCTTGGATGATGGAGTGTCGGACAATACCGTCGTGTCAGACGGTTCGATTGAACCTGTGAATTGATGAGAAGACATTCTGTTGTGTTAGACATTCGATAATCACTCCTACACATAAAGGATTTTTTTCAGCATGTTGCAGTAGCATTATCGGAACATCGGCACCATCTTTGCCGCCATCGAGTGCTATACGTGGTTCGAAGTGGATATCCGGATATGCTGCGATCATTACCTTCGAAAGGTATGGCGGATTACTGACGGCGACAAAAGGCTCTGCAAGCAAGCTGATAGGCTCGAGGAGGTTTCCGCAAAGAAATCTGATACGAGATTCGACTCCGTATTTTTGTGCATTGTTGCGAGCAACCTCCAGTGCTTCTGGCGAAATATCAATGGCAATAATCTGCAGATTCGGTCGCTCGAGAGCAAGAGTGATCGCTATGCAACCTGAACCCGTCCCCACATCAACAACGGTTTTAACAATGGAAGACTTATGTATGACACGAGCAACTCCAATAATCCCCGTTTCCAGTTCCCGTACTTCATCCTTTGGATTTTGCAGAAAATCGAGCGTCATCGTCACAAGATTTTCTGTGGACGGGCGGGGAATATGCACTCGCCGGTCTACAGAAAACACACGACCATAGAATTCGCGCTGGCCGATGATGTATGCGACGGGCTCCCCTTCTCTTCTGCGTTTCACGAATTGCTCCCACTGATCCTGTTGCTCCTTCGTGAGTAATTTCTCAGGATGCGCAAGGATGTACGCACGATCGCACTGCAGGACAAATGCCACGAGCACTTCTATGTCCGTGCGTCCAATTCCAGCCAAGTCGAGTGCTGTTCGTATATCCATGTTTTCAATATGTCAGAACAATGGAACAATGCGCCCGTGAAGACAATAGGAATCGATTGTCGGTTTGCTTCTGGTACAAGCGGTCTTGGGCGCTACACACGGTCGATGGTGTATGGATTACTACGTAGAAACGACTCCATACACTACACGCTCTTTGTTCGATCTGCGCAGGAGGAGTGGCTAAAACATATTCCAGAACAGGCACACTACACACTGCACATTGCAGATATTTCCCATTATTCACTATCGGAACAAATCCGGTTCCCCGTGATCATCGGTCAAAGCGGCATCGAACTATTTTTCTCTCCGCATTTCAATGTGCCGCTGCTTTGCCCTGTTCCCTTTATTGCGACAGTGCATGATCTTATTCTTCACCGATTTCCCACTCGGTCAGTCCTGAAGCAGTGGGCCTATAGGACCCAAATGTTTTTCACCGTTCGCAAGGCAAGGTCACTCTGCGCCGTAAGCTCGTTTACGGCTTTGGAAATCGGCGGTAGGTACGGCCCTCAAGCCATTGCAAAGTGCTGTGTGACCGGAGAGGGTGTCGAAGCTTCCTTCGCGCCAGTCCCTGCTGATCTGGTGACATCTATTCTCAAAAAGTATGGATTGCGTCAACCGTTTTTCCTGTATGTGGGCACAGAGAAGAAGCACAAGAATGTCTCTCTATTGATCCAATCTTTTCTCGATCTTCATGATGACCGAAGGCAACTGGTACTCGTCACTCCTCACACAAAGCAGCAATACCCCCTTGAGCATACTGTTATTCGTCTTTCAGACATTCAAGAGGAAGATCTGCCTGCACTCTACTGCGCAGCCGAGTGCTTTGTCAGTGCATCGCTCTACGAAGGATATGGTCTTCCTATTGCCGAAGCGCTTTCCTGCGGATGTCCAGTTATTGCAGGCCAACATACAGGTATACCGGAGGCTTCTCGAGGGGCTGCGATGCTTATCGAGCCGACGGTAGCAGCTTTCACAGATGCTCTGCGTCATCCTCCAAAGCGCCCTGTAGCATATTCCCGTCCGGATTGGTCTGAGGCATCCGCACGTACTGCACATGTTCTGCTGCAGGCTTTGGCGTGATGCACTAGGAGAACTTGTACGATTTCGCTTGCGTAGAACTTGGCAATTGCTACACTCTCGTGGCGTTTTCGTGTCCTTCTAGCTTATATGCTCATCATTCGTCTCCAGCGCACCGGCCGGGAAAATCTCCCCACGTACCGTATCGTCGTTGCCGAGAAAGCACGTCCGGTGAAGGGCGGCATCCTCGAACTTCTCGGACATTACCTTCCTGCAGCCAATCCTCCTATCGTGGAGCTCAAGAAAGAGCGTATCGCTCATTGGATTTCGAAGGGTTCGTCCGTTAGCAATACTACGGCACGACTTTTTTCCAAAAACGGCATAAAGGGTATGGAGAAGTACATCGCACGCTATACGAAGAAGCGGTCAAAAAATGAGCAGCCTGTAGAAACTCCAGCCGCAGCTCCTGCGACTCCTGTTGGTGAATCTCCTGCGGTTCCAGTTGCAGAGGCCCCTTCTGCCTCATAGATGTACGGAAGGAGAAATTGCCTTTCCTGTGGTCTACTTTTTGGTATAGCATAACACAGCATGACGACTGAAGCAGACCAACCCGGCCTTTCCTTTCTCCGTTACGTACTAGAAAGTATTGTTGAAGATAGGGACCAGTTAGAAATCACATCAGTCATTGATGATTTGGGTGTTCTTCATACAGTAAAAGTGAGTGAGCGCGATATGGGGAAACTCATCGGAAAAGGCGGCCAAACGGTGAAGGCACTGCGCACGCTCCTCAGGATTATTGGAGGGAACGCTAAGCAACGGATCAATCTCAAGATTCTCGAACCGGTTTCATAGTCTCCCCCCCTTTTTATGCTGAGAGAACTCCTCGAAAATGCCAGCCTTGTTGAAGTAGTAGCGACATTCGTCGCAATTGCTCTCATCTTTGCAACGATACTTTCTCTCATCTTCATCATTGTTGGTGGTATCACCTTCATTCTTTCTGCAGGGAACGAAGAAAAGATCCGCAAGGCGGTACACACGATCCGTTATTCCATCATTGGTTTGTTTGTCTCATTTATTGCGTATTTTATTGTGTCCTTCCTCGCTCGACTTCTCGATATCCCCTTTGAGCTGAATTTTTCAACAATCATCGATATCATGGGTCAAATTTTTGATTCCATGAAATAACAGACGCCGGTAATGGCGTCTGTATAGATATCTGCTCCTTAGAATGCCTTGCGGCGAAGTGCAACGGGTGCTGCTGCTGCGAGTGCACTCATCGTCAAGAAGATGAGATCGAGGAGAGGGGCTCCAGTTGGTGGCATGCGGCGTACAACGTTGATATGATTCGTGATGACTCGTTGCGTGAGGGAAATGTCTTCCATGCCCTCGCCGCTGACACTTACAACGTTTTGGAGTGTTTCACCGTGAGGAGTGTTCTCCGCAATGGAAACAGTGTATATAGCCTCCCAGCTTTGTCCTGCGGCAAGAAGCGGTAGCGTCCATACGATGCGATCACCCTGCAGCGCACCTGCGTCAGCGGAAACCATGCGCATATAGCGCTGGTCCAGACGGTCTTCTATGCGAACATTGCGGATATCACCTCCTGTTGTATTGCGAAGGTACACAGTGTACCTCACTGTCTCGCCTGGGCGTACCTCTGTACGGTCGGCGCTTTTGCGAAGCACCACTTGTGATCCACGGACTTCCTTGGGCTTGGTATCAGACTCTGTTCCGATATCCGTACGATCAATACCCTGATGACCCTTTGTGGAAGCTACGAATTGAATGGACGTCCCGAGAGGGGCATCACTGCGAATGCGCAAGCGGACATGGAGCGTGCGCTCCCCTTTCGGGCTGACCGTGAGTCCTGTCCAGTAGATACTTTTGCCGGTCCAGCTTCCACCTTCATCTGCTGCAACAAATTCCGTGTACTGGGGAAGGGCAGCATGGACATCGACTTCCGTTGCAAGCTTGGTCTCCTGATTGGAGATGACGATGGTGTAATCCAGCTCTTCACCAGGAACCGCCATGCCGATGCCGTCGGATGCGGTAATGCCGAATGCTGCAGGAACAACGCCACGGTAAATGCTTGTGGTGTCTGTTCCCAGTGCCTCTCCGGCATAGGCGCGTACTCTGATCGGCTGAAGATCCGGGGTGCCTCCGGCAATGCGTGCGGCGAGACCGAAGGTCTGAGACTCCCCTGCCGCCACAAGTACTTCTGGCCAGAGGATGGAACGTGCATCAATAACGGGATTATCCGTTGCAGCCTCAAGAGTAAGCTCTGCTGGAATCATGGCACGTAGTGCTATCGCGCGGTCAATATTCGTAGGATTGCTAACAGTAATGTCATAGTGGAGAACCTCTTGCGGCTCGGCAAATTCTCGACCGTCGGTCACAGAGATAGTGATAGGTGGGAAAATAGTCTCTGGGTGATTCTTCGGATCACGATCTGCATAAATGCCAGGCCCCTCGTTTTCGTCCAGAGCGGCCTCACATCCCCCATCATTTGGGAAGTCCTTTGCTCCATCACTGTCGTTGTCGATACCGTCACTACAGGCAACTGCAGAAGCGATCGAGGGTTCAGCCCCAATGGAGATGACCTGCAGTGAGGATACAGTAGCTGAAGCAACTGCGAGAATCGCCAGTGTGCGTATACGAAGGGAGAGGGTCATCCGTGTGTGGGGAATACGAATTGGAAAGTGAATATACGTGTAGAATTAGAATATGTCAAGTTAATCTAAACTAAAGGAGATTGGCGATTTCAGCTATATATTATGAATTATATGACTTGCCAATCTTGATGCTTACTTATCGCAGAGAAGCACCTTCCAATTCTTCAGCACTCTCTATACTTGCATCTATAATACTCAGCAGTGTGTTGCCGATCGTCCTGAGAATCTCCACATTTGGTGCCTGCTTTACTTGTACAATAGGTAACCAGACTTCCACTGGCTTGTCTGTTTGAGCGAGTGTACGAGCGTGCATATCTACATAACTGATTTTTAGAGCAATATTGAATCTCCAATTGTCCCAACTCACAGCATCGAGAATACGGCTTTCACAGAGAAAATCTATTTCTTGAGCATACGGATCAGGCTGTAAATGTTCGGCAACATGCGCGCAATTTGGATTATTCATTCTTGTATCCTCTGCACAAAGAATTTCTACAGGGTCATCATCCGTTGTTAAGTGCACAGCAGAAGCTTCATGAGGACATCCACAGGCACATAGCGCTGCAAGCTGTTCAACGATTCTATCGCGCACATTTCGCAGATCATTCTTACCCCCGTTGTACAGCACAAGCGGTGTCGTATCGAGCGCTTTGCCATTAATGTTGAATCTAAGGGCTATGTATATATTATATAATTAAATTTATATTGTGCAATGGTGGGCGCCGGGGGATTCGAACCCTCGACCCTCTCGGTGTAAACGAGATGCTCTAACCAACTGAGCTAGGCGCCCATAGTACGGTGATTCTACGAGTGAATAATGAGCGAGCAAGTATTTATCTGATGGCTCGTCCGCCGAGGCGGACTCGACCCAACTGCTTGTCCACCATAGCTCCTCAGAGCGAAGGTGGAAGCTAGGCACCCTTAGGACTATTCTCTCTTTTCTCTGGCTGAATATCCAATGATTTGGTACAACTATCGTATGAACGCAGTCACCATCATCCACGTCGCAGTCGCCATCACCCTTTCCATCAGCATTCTTCTGCAGCACAGGGCTTCCGGACTTTCCGCAACATTTGGAGGTTCTGGCTCCACCTATGTCCAGCGCAGAGGTGCGGAAAAGCTCCTGTACCACGCTAGCGTGTGGCTTTCCGTCGCATTTTTTGCCTTAGCTATCGTTCGCTGGTTTATCTAGCCAAAGCAGTGCAACACTCTTCGCGGTTACCATGAGATCGCGTATACTTTCGCGGCCTTTCCTCTGTGGAACACCTCTATCGATTCTATTCTCTGGCACGACGACACGAACGCATGGTTCTCGCAGCGCTCGGTATTCTCTTTTTCCTCAGCTTTCTCCTACTGGCTCGAAAGTTTTCCATCGCACATTCAGAGCTCGCTCCAACAAAGGGGGGGACATACATCGAGGGATCCATCGGGGAATTTCAGCCACTCAATCCCTGGTTTACTGTCCAAAATGATGTTAATCGCGACATGGTATCACTCGTCTTTTCCGGACTCCTTCGCTATAATCCCGAGACAAAACTCATCGAACCTGATCTTGCAACCATGCGCGTCAGCCCAGATTCACGCATCTACACACTGACATTACGTGAAGGGCTTTTATGGCATGACTCTACTCCGGAGAATCCGCATCCTGTTACACCCGAGGACGTGCTCTTCACCTTTAAGACTATTCAGGATCCGGATTTTCCAAACCCCATTCTCCGCCAGAACTTTGAAGGAGTGACTGTAGAAAAGATAGACGCACGCACCGTGCGATTTCATCTGGAACAATCGTATAGTTTCTTTCCAAGCAATTTGACCATCGGCATTCTTCCTAAGCGGTCATTTGAAGGTATTCCCGTACGCAAGCTGCGTGAGACAACAGACTTCGGATTTCAGCCCATCGGCGCTGGTCCATACGCATTCAAGAGCTTTGCGCAGACGGAGAGAAGTTCTGAAGTCACGTTGCAGCGATTTGTACGTCCGGGAGACCGCGAGTACTTCCTTGAGCGCATCATTCTCCGGATCTTTCCGGACTACAGCACGCTCCTCACGGATGTACGCAATCTCGACGGAGTACGCAGTGTCCCGCGCAATGACCAGGGTGCCCCCATCATTCCCCAGAAATTTGTTCTCCATCGCTATACCCTACCTCAGTATGTCGCGCTGTTTTTCAACTTGGACAAACCCATGTTGCAGGATCGCAATCTGCGCCTTGGACTGCAACTCGGTACCAACAAGCAGATTCTCGCAGAAACTGGGAAGGAAAGCGTGATCGTAGATACCCCGCTACTGCAGATTGATACATCGGACTGGCGGTATCATTTCGATGCATCCGCGGCACAGGGCGCTCTGTTTGAGTCCAATTGGAATCTCCCAGAGAAGGTCCGTCTGCAGCGCCTTCTCGAACAGCGTGAAGCAAATGCTGTGGGATCCCTCCACATCGCACCTGTCGTCTTGCTCGATACAGGCGCTGTCCTTACGGTCACCGGGTCCCTTTCGATTGCGGGTACGGGTGCTCTTCTGAATGGAGTGGAGCTTGTGAAGCATGCTACGCAGACGGGAACATGGATCGTCTCCTTGCATACAGATAGCTCAACAGGATCTCTATCTATGGGTACGAACCTCGTGCGACTTATGAAGAAGAATAACGGAAGCGTGATCGACTCGACGTACGTCTGGCGAACATCCAATGTCTCGCTCTATCGCAGAGCGGTGGAGGAGCAGCGGTTGGTTGATCAATTTTTGAAATCGAAATCTTCGGATGTTCCGGCTGATATGCGTCTTGGTATCCATGATCTCACCCTTGATCAAGGGATGCTGCGACGCAGGATGCCCACGGATGCGCGCGATATTCGCGTCAACGATAGTGGAGATCAACTTTCTCTTCGGCTCCTCACAAGCCCGAGCCCTCCGTCCTACCAGAAAGTCGCGGAAGACATCGCCGAGCAATGGCACGATCTCGGCGTCCTTGTTTCCATCGATATCCCTTCAACCGCCGGCGAGTTTGAACAGCGAATGCTACGGCGGGATTATGACGTGCTGCTCTTTGGTCAATCATTACTGGATAATCTCGATAGCTACCCATACTGGCACAGCTCGGGCGTGCAACGCTTGAAGGGCGGTACAGTGAACCTGCGGCTGGATGCTTATAACCTTTCGCAATATGCATCACAGCAGAGTGATAGTCTTCTCGAAACGATCCGCGAGACAACGAGCGATAAGGAACGGCAGCATGCATTGCAGGAGCTTCGCAGTGCTCTTGCAACCGATGTTCCGGCGATATTTCTCTACTCCCCTCTCTACACCTTTGCCGTCAGTCCTGAAGTATCCGGAGTCTCCCTTGGGGTGTTGTCCCTACACTCAGATCGCTTCCTTACACTCCAACGATGGTTTGTCCGGAAAGAGCGGCGGTTACGGGACTCCGTTTCATGGTGGTCGTTTATCCCCTGGCTTCTTCACGGAGCCCGATAGAGTCAGAAACGGTGTTCTTTCATTCAATAGAGAGCAAATTCTGCATTAGGTAAAGTGGGGTTGACGGAAGGCAATTCACCGTCTAAACTCTCTCGGCTTTTTACTTGACCATGGAAGTTATCCTCCTCCAAGACATCCCCGGCATCGGAAAGAAGAACGACGTCCTCGTTGTGGGGGATGGATATGCGCTTAACTGCCTGCTTCCGCACAGGAAAGCACTGGTAGCAACGCCCACTGTTCGTAAGCGCTATGCAGAGGTCATTCGTCGCCGCGCAGAGGAGAAGGCTATCGAGCGTGCTGTTGCGACTTCGGCAGCTTCTGTCCTTATGGGCAAGAAGATTTCCCTCCTTCGCAAAACAACGAAAACAGGCAAGCTGTATGCAGCCATCACTGAGAAGCAGATTGTGGAAGCGATGCTGGAGCAGCTGAAGATTGAAGCAAAGGACTCTGCAATTACCATTGCCTTGCCGATCAAGGCACTTGGTGCATTCACCGTGCAAGTCGATCTCGCGGGCGTGAGCGCAGATCTTGCCGTGGAGGTTGGCGCGGAGAAGTAGGCAATACCATTTATGTCATCTATCATCCCTGTTCATGCTGGATCTTCTTTTTCTGGTTACAGCGTTTATCGTCATTTCAGGGTCGCTAGCCATGATCGATGCGGCGGTACTCAATGTGACGCCTGCAGAAGTGGAAGTGCTCATTGCCAAAAAGAAATGGGGGGCAAGAGAGCTGAAAAAGCTTCTGCAGCACACAACGAGAGCGATCATCGTCATTGTCATCCTCACAAATGTCACCAATATTCTGGGGCCGATTCTTGCGGCAAAGAAAGCAATTGAGCTCTATGGAAGCGAAGCGATTGGCTACGTAACAGCGGTGCTCACATTCGCCACGATTATTTTCTCGGAAATTATTCCAAAGTCTCTCGGCGCGCACAACGCCCCCAGGATCAGCCGTAGAGTCGCTCAATTTCTTCTCCTTCTCATTACGCTGCTATATCCACTTGTGATTGCTCTGGAGCGGTTTGTGCGATTATTCAAGTCCGGTAAACGCAAGGTGGGAACAGAGGATCAGATCCGGGCTCTTGCAAATATTGGCGGCGGCGAAGGGCACATAGATGTGGATGAACGTGAATGGATTCACCGTGCATTTAAATTAAACGACAAAAAAGCTCAGGAGATTATGACGCCTGCAGAAAAGATCGTCTCCATCGGAAGCGACTCTTCCATTCGCCTTGCATCAGCGTTGATCTTCGAGAACCACTATTCTCGCTTTCCTATCATGGGTACGTCACTGGATGATATCCGTGGATATGTCCTAAGTATGGATCTTCTGGAAGCTCTCGCAGGGGGAAAAGGTGAGCAGCCGGTCACAACGCTGCTTCGCAAGCTGCTTACTGTGGACGGTGCATTTCCCTGCGATGAATTACTCAATGTTCTGCGAAAGAGCACTGCGCAAATCGCAATTGTGACCAATCAGAACAAGACCATCGGTCTCGTAACGCTGGAGGATGTCCTCTCTGAGCTTGTTGGTGAGTTTGCAGATGGTGAGGCGGATCGTTAGCATTTCGCTACAATCCTATTGTTAACTTTGTTTTTTCTTGGTCATTCTCAGATTGGGCCGGTAGCTCAGTTGGTTACCCGCCCGTACCGAACGTCGGTACGTTCGGGCGGGGAGCGCGGGACATTCAGGTATACTTAAATCGTGGGCCGGTAGCTCAGTTGGTTAGAGCGCGGGACTTATAAGTCCGCCTAGGCGGATCGATGGTTCATCCTATCTTCATTCACACTTCTTCTCGCACGATGTTCTTCACCTACGTTATGAAAAATCCCAAAGGCATTCTCTACAAAGGCCACACAGCAAACCTGAAGAAGCGTATTGTTCAGCATACAGCTGATGATGGTTTTTCCTCATATACGAAGAAAAGAGGGCCATGGACTCTTGTATACTTTGAAAGGTTTGTAACAAGGAAAGAAGCCGAGGAGCGAGAGAAATTTTTCAAGACGGGAAAGGGGCGTGATTTTCTGAAAAGCAAAGTGGATGGAAAATCTGTAATAGATGAGAACAAATGAAAAACACGGTAAACTTCTTCTGTGGGCCGGTAGCTCAGTTGGTTAGAGCGCGGGACTTATAAGTCCGCCTAGGCGGATCGATGGTTCATCCTATCTTCATTCACACTTCTTCTCGCACGATGTTCTTCACCTACGTTATGAAAAATCCCA
>CALRCM010000005.1 GCA_943354555.1 Candidatus Peribacteria bacterium
GTGAAGGGGAGGAAGAAAGAGCTCGAACCGGTGTTTCAGCATTTCATGCGGTTTGCAGGTCGCTCCGGACTGGCATCGCTTCTTGTCATTGAAAACCTCGGCCTCAACGATAAGCCCGAACAGCCAAAGGTGCACTGTCTTGCAGGTAAGCCCACCATCACCGAGCGTCTCTTTGACTTGTCCTTTGAAATTTCGCCGTTCTCGTTTTTTCAGACAAACACGTTGGGTGCAGAAAAGATGTATCAGGCGATCGTCGACGGAGCGCAGATCACCCAGAAAGATACGGTGCTCGATGCCTATTGCGGCATGGGAACCATTGGTCAGTATGTCGCACGCTTTGCCCACAAGGTTGTAGGAGTGGAAAGCCATCCTACGGCTGTAGAAGATGCTCTACGCAGTGCCGGAAAAAACCGCATCGGCAATATCAGCTTCTACAAAGGCCGCATGGAGCAGGTGATCCTCGATCAGCTTTCTCCGAGCGGGAAGCATCAGTTCACCGTCGCCATCGTCGATCCGCCGCGTGCGGGGATGCATCCGAAGGCGCTTGCGGGAGTGCTTGCTCACAAACCCGAAAGACTAGTATATGTCTCCTGCAATACGGCAACCTTCGCCCGCGATCTCGGAGTGATACTCAAAGATGGCTACGATCTACGTACAGTACAGCCTATTGATCTTTTCCCGCATACGTCACATATAGAGACGGTGGCGGTGTTGCAGAGGAAGGTATAATCAGTTGCTGGTTGCTCATTCCTGGTTGCTGAGCAGGCTTTTTTTAGCAACCATGAATGAGCAACAAGGAATTTCCCTCATGCACCACATCACCCTCCTCTGCATCGGCTCTCTCAAATTTCCCTGGGCTAAAACTGCATGTGAAGAGTATATCGGTCGACTCAAGCATTCCTTGAAATTTGAAATCGTGGAACTTCCCGCAAGTAAAGCACGCGAGCCGGAGAAGCAGAGGGAAGAAGAATCGGAGCGGATTATTACTGCACTGGAAAAACGGAGCGGTATTGTTTGGGTGCTCGATGAACGCGGGAAAGAGATGACGTCGCAGGTGTTTGCAGAAGAATTACAGATGGCAAAGGATCGCGGCGATGAAGTGACGTTCGTTTTGGGCGGTGCGTATGGGTTGAATGATGCCGTGCGGAAGAAGGCGAATCGATTATTCAGATTAAGTGCGATGACGCTGCCGCATGAACTGTGCAGAGTAGTGTTTTTGGAGCAGTTGTATAGGGCGATGGAGATCGGGAAGGGGAGTGGATATCACCATTAAGACACTGGATGCCTGAGTTCAGTGTCTACTTTCTTTTGTCAGCCAGACAAAAGAAAGGGGGAAAGAAAACGCACCCTTCGACAAGCTCAGGGCAGGCTGTGGCGCGCGGGGCCCTGCCGGCTATGAGAGGAACCCTCTCCGCATATCCTGACTCAGGGATTTTACAATATTTCCCTTGGCATCTTTCACCATCGTCTTCCACGCCACATTGATCCGCACGTCGTAACGGCTATCTACATCGAGCGTCAGCTCCAGCGTTTCATTCGATTTCAACGTAAGTGGCTCGAGTAGTGGAAGATAGATTTGCTGCCAGTGTGTTGGTTTTTCAAAGGGGCTTGTTGAAAGGGTGATGCCTGGGGCTAGATCCGATTCCCACCAGAGGCAAAAACCATTGCAAATTGCAGATTGCAAAGAGCGCCACTTCACACTTAAATGCCGGGTTTCTTTGTTGTGCTTGCTGAAATCAATACTGTCCCATTCCTGTGTTCCATCTTTCAGCAGATCTTCCGGACCGATTTCCTTCACGTACATATTGTTCATCGCTGTTTCTCGTGCGGCATTCCATTGTAAATCTCCTTCGATACTTGCCCATGTATCGATGGATTTCTGGATTCTGTCAGTAACGACAGGGCAAACATATTGCCGCAGATTTATCGGCATCATCGTGCCGCCTACTTTCAAAAATCTCTTCGCATCATTCATATTTCCAATAATGGATTCCTCCAGTGCAAAGTTGCCGAAGGTTTCGGAGATCACGAGATCGACCTTGGGGGGACGTTTCACGTCTATTGAGTGCTTATGGCTGAACTGACAGCCGGTGATGCCGTTTTCCTTGGCAAGTTGTCTGCTGATGTCACTGAGTTCCGACACTTCATAGAGATGACATTCCTTTGCGCCGAGTTTTCGGGCGAGAAAAGAGAGATAACCCGTTCCTGCACCAATGTCAGCGACTGTTGTTTTCCCCGGGATGATCAGTTTTTTGAGCGCATCCGCAAACGCGCAGTTACGAACCGTATCTGCAAGGATTGTGCGCTGGTATTCGATGAGGGACATGCATGACATTGTAGAGACGTGCCGTTGGCACGTCTCTAGGAATTATAATTTCGAGGGTATTACGGGAGAAGCGACGCCAACTGGCCGGTGCTATCGAGGAGGAGCGTGCTGTAATACACGCAGAGTCCTGCGAAGGCTGCCGTGAAGGCATTAATGCTTTTCTGATGAGAGAAGAGCTTCATAAAGAAAGGGGGTTGATATTGATGCTATTATAGCATTTTTCCTGAAAATATCAAAATACCTCTAGGGCTCGAGAACAGAAATATCTATTGAATCGATTATTTCTAATGAAAATACTGTAATGGAATGTTTTCCTGATAGCGGCTTCCACTTCATACGAAAATCCGGAGCCGAGGCATTGCCGATGGATTTTCCGTCGATGCGCCATTCAACGGTTTGCACGCCGGCAGGTGCTCTTGCCTCGAGAATAATCTTTTCATGCGTATCCGGAATCAGGGGATCGAGGAGAAAACTGTCGCCGTCATGGGGACGGGTGATAGTGAGGCCTTCTGCGGAAGGAGGGGCAAGATCTGTCTGCGGACAAAGAGGAGAATATTGCACTGGTGGTTCGTTGTACCCGTTTTCCCGTGCCCATGGTCGAAGTTCGGGAGGAAAGATCGTGAACGGTTGTGCCATAACTAATGCTTCGGGGCAGTCGTCTCCTGCCAGCAGGTGATTTCTCCGGTCGATGCGTACCATGCGATGCATATCATCGGGTTCCTTCGGTTCGGTGCCCGCTACGAAGTATTCTTCGATGGTATGGGGACAGGCGGGTGCGGGCAGCTTTCCTGAGATGCTGCAGATCGTGCGTTTGGTGATACCTGTTGGCATCGGAAATTCCTTCGGAGCGATGCCTTCCAGTGCGGCTTCCATCACATCATGAAAGATCGGGCCGGCTCCTGTCACTCCTGATGTCCCCTTCATCGGCGCATTATCGGCATTGCCTACCCATACCCCCACGATGCGATCTGAAGTGAAGCCCAGCACCCAGTTGTCGCGGGCGTTGCGCGTCGTACCGGTTTTCGCAGCGACACGATAGGGAGGAACAGACAGTGGTGTATCTTCACCGAATTCCGCGAGGCGTGCAGAAGGGTCACTGAGGATATCGCTGATGATCCACGCAATCTCCGGATCGAGGATTACGGTTCCGGCATCTGCCGGCTCATCGAGCAGTGCCCGTGCATGGAGTGTCTTTCCGCCTCTTGGAAATATTCCGTACGCTTCTGCAAGTTCTAAAAGCCGCACTTCGCCGCTGCCGAGGGTAAGCGCAAGGCCGTAGAATTCCGGATCTTTTGTGAGCGTAGTGATCCCCGCAGCCCGCAGAAAATCGAGCAGCGTCTGCACGCCGATTTTTTCTAGAACTTTCACCGCCGCGATGTTGTAGGAATTGGCGAGCGCTTCACGGTACCGCGTCAATCCATGTAGATCGTAGTCGTAGTTTCTGGGCGTGTAGGGATTTCCTTCTTCGGTAAGGAGCTGCACTTCGGTATCCGCAACCGTTGTCGCAGCTGTGTCACCCCGACTCAAAGCGAGGGCGTACGTAAAGGGCTTGAGGGAAGAGCCGGGTTGGCGTGCAGAGACCGCAACGTTTACCGCGCCATCGTGCAGAGTATCGAAGTAATTGCGTGATCCCACCATTGCGAGGATATCTCCGTTATGTGCATCCAATACGATGACTGCCGCCGATGTCGCATTCTTCTCTTTCAGTTCTTCCAGTTTGCGCGAGACGATATCTTCCACTGCATCCTGTAGATTTCCATCGAGCGTGGTTACGAGAGCAGAGCCGGGAAGAGCACGGTCGTCGTAGTGTTGCATCACCCAGAAGGAAAAATGCGGTGCGGCGATGTCCGTTTGGTCCGGTGCAAGAGAGATGGCTTCTTCCCCCGCTGCAAGCATTTCCTCTTCGGTGACAGCACCCGTATCACGCATGGCCTGCAGCACGATGCGGCGTCTTCGCTTCGCTCCGTCCATATTTTCAAAGGGGTCGAGACTGACCGGAGATTGGACAATACCGATGAGTAGAGCAATTTCGCCCAAGGAAAGCTCGCGTGGCTCTTTGCCGAAATACATGTCTGCAGCACTGCGGATTCCGTACGCCTGATGGCCGAAGTAGACCGATGAAAGGTATTGCTCGAGAATTTCATCTTTGGAAAACCTCGCATCCGTTTTAAAAGCGAGGAACATTTCTCGGAGTTTATACAGGACTGTACGTTTCTTTGGATTGAGCCGTATGCGTACCAGCTGCTGCGTGAGTGTGGAGCCTCCGGAAACGATGCCTCCTGATCGGATATTCTGTACCGCTGCGCGGGCAATCCCCCGCATACTGACCCCATGATGACGCATGAAGGACCGGTCTTCGGTGGCGATGAGTGCATCGATCACCGGTCGTGGAATTTCCTCCAGCTTCAGGGATTGTTGGGATCCAAAATCCGGTTGCCTTGCTTCGTAGAGGAGGTTGCCGCTGCGATCGAGAATGCGTACCGGAGCACGCGGCTCGGGATGGGAGATGGAGCGAGGGAGGGGAAGCAGTAATGCAAAGATGCATGCTACAGAACATGTTGCTATAACGATCAGCCATTGGCGGTGGGAGAGGACATTCATCGATAGCAATATGTCGCATGTCACTCCGTAGCGGAAGATCGCGATCTTCCGCTACGGAGACAGCCCTTGTTCATTGCTGGTCCCGTATCTCCACCACCGCACTCTCCGTATTTCCGAACACCTCCGGGAAGTACATCTCGTACGCGCGGGCAGGGCGCCAGAGGAAGGTGCCGGGGAGCGTTGCGCGCACAAGGTACTCGTAGCGGTAGACGCCTGCAGGGAGATTTTCCGCGAAGAGGAACACCTGATCATCGCGGAATTCCTTGTGCGTGAAGTACCACGACGGGTCCCACCACCATCCCTGACTGTCCTGCATGCCATTTACTTCATCCTGAAGGTGCTGCTGGCTGGTTTGCAGCGCGAAGTCGATCCCTTCATAGCCTGCCGGGTGCGGGCTTTCGATGGCGACGAAGTGGCGCTCCTCCGGTACGGTGATCGTAAGGTGCACTTTGTACGTTCCACCGACAGTTGGATGGACGGGTGATCCTGCAATAGGGGTGACCTCACGGATCACGCTGATACCTTCTTCCGCAGGAAGAATTTCGCGTGCCTTCCAGAAGTAGGACAGCAGGAGATCGTAGTAGAGCCGGCCCTTCCCCTCCTTGCCGATTTCCAGTGCATTGAACTGTCCATGCTCAAGGGACTTTTCCGGAATTGCAAATTCCTGCTTTGTGAGAATCGACGAGGCGTCGAAGGCGGCCTTTCCCACCTCTGCTTCATTCACGCTGATGGTTGCGGAAAAGTCGCCCTCCAGTTCCTTTGTGAACTTCAAGTAGTCCACAAGCGCGAAGATGCTTGCGGTTGTGGATTGCGTCGTATCCCAGTGACCCTGATCGCGCGCAAGAAGCATCGAGCGGACGATCTTGGGCGTGAGTTCGTTTTGCGGATCGATCCGCAGAAGCGCCTGCAGGACGATCGCATTGGTACGTTGGTTCGTATTCATGAGACCGCGGTACCACCAGTTATCCTTCTCTTCAAACTGCACGCCACGCGGGCTGACTTTTGCCTGAGCGAGAATAGTGTGTAGAAGATCGGTGGCGCGGCGGTGATCGCCGGCTTTTTCGAAGCTCATGGCAAGGTATGCCTTACCGAAGAGTGAGAGGTCTTCGCGCTTGAGGTAGAGATTGCTGAGCAGGCTTATGTCTGGTGCACCCGTCTCACTCAGGACATACAGTATGTAGGCTCGCTCCGAGACGGCAACAGTCTTTTCGTACTTGCGGATGCGTAGTTCTTTTTCGAGATATGCCTTCGTGCGTGAGAGGAGAGCGGTATCGATGCTGTATCCCGCTGCCTGGGTCAGATGCAGAGCATGGAGGATGTAGGCGGAGAGATAGGCGTTGCTTTCGCGGCTATCGGACCAGTAGCCAAACCCTCCGTCACTTCTCTGGAATGTGAGCAGGCGCTCGATGCCAGCGGTGATCTTCGTCTTGAGTTCTTCGTCAGTCACGACTTGGAACGCATCGAAGCCCTGCAGGGTGCTCACAGCGATATTGGGCAGGAAGCTTGATACCGTCTGCTCCGCACATCCGTAGGGGAATTTTACAAGATACTGAAGCCCTTTCGGGAGGTACGTTGCAAGCGTGGGGGAGACGGTAAGATTGGCGTGTAGCGCAGTGACTTCCTCCTCTACAGGGACAAAGATCTGCTCAGTGGTGGATTCTTCCGTAAAGCCCGACGTAGCCGTGGACTGGGGAATGCCGAAGGGATAGAGAGGGATAGATTCACGTACTTCATCGCGCATGCCCTCTGTCTCTGCAGTGAAGATGAAGGAAGCATTGTCTTCGTACCCGAACGTTACAGGGAAGCGGACCTTTTCCTGCCCGCCCGCTTTTACCGTTACCGTTTGAGCTGCACTTGCTCCCGTGAATCCTTTGCCCGTGAGACGGACGGTGAATGTCTGACTTTCCTCCGTTCCGTTATGCACAAGTGCCGCAAGCTCGATGCGGTCTCCATGAACGGCGAACCGTGGGCGTACCGGCCGGACGATTACACGCTTCGTTTCGATGATTTCCGTAGTCATCGAACCGACAAGGCTGTCTTTCGTGTTGGCTATGGCAACAAGTTTCCATGTTGTGAGATTATCCGGCAGGGTAAAAGTGACCGTTGCCCGCCCGTTTGCATCCGTGATGATGGACGGATTCCAGTACGCGGTGTCTTTAAATGTGCCGCGCGCATGCTCCTCCAGATCCCCTCCGCCTCCGCCTTTGGATCCCGGCTTGAAGCGCTCAAGGAGGTATAGGAGATTGATAGCAGTGCGCACACCAAGTCCCCGTTCGCTATAGAACGTCGCGAGGAGATTCGGCAGCTGGTAACCCGTAAGCGCAAGGACGCTCATGTCCACAGCAGAGAGCGAAACTTCTGCGGAGACCGGCTTTCCGGTGTGATCTTCCGTTGCGACGGTTACGGAGACGGTTTCCCCCGGAAGGTAGCGGCGCTTGTCGGGTTCGATTCCGACTGTAAGTCCCTTGGACTGGTTTTCCACTTTGAGTTTGGCATAGCCGATGCGGAACGCAGGAGCACCCGTGTCGAGACCGTTTTCGTTGAATGTTTCTCCGATGCGCGGTTTCACGACGACGACGGAGACATAGGCATTGGGGATGAGATCTTCCGTAATCGGAATATCGATTGCCTGCGCAGAGCTCTTTACGGTGATTACTGTTCTTTTGATGATGCCTTCGCGTTCGATGGTGACGAGTGCGGAGACATTCTCTCCCTGGAAAGGGGACTGGATGAGAATCTTCGCCGTATCACCTACTTTGTACTCCGGCTTGTCCGCAAGCACGGTCATCCGGTTGCTATTGGTATGCGGCCAGTTCACGTAGGTGGATGACCATGCATAGACGGAGGTATCGGCCTGCGCTTCACGGCCGGACTGGTCACGAACCACCGCAAGAATGCGGAACTGTCCGCCGGAAGGAATCTGCACTTTTGCCGTCGTCTTGCCATCACCTTCTGTCGTGGCGGTGTGCGAGGAAACCTTTTCGTCTTTCGGCGTGTTGTCGTAGTAGTACTGACCGTCCACGCCTTTCTTTCTCGTTGTATTCCATGTGCGCTTGAACACGGTAATGTCGATGCGCTGTCCTCCGACTGGCGAACCGTCAGGCCGCACCGTGACAAGGCCGATTGGCGCCTCCTGACCGGGTTCGATGGCATATTCTTCAGGGCGGATACCGACGTAGATTCCTGCTTTGTGGACGGGAACCGAGGCGCGCATGCTCACGACCTGATTGCTTTTGTCCGTCACATCGACATCGAGTGAGAGAACCTGACTCAAAACCTTGTCTTCCATTGGGAGAGGCACATCCACGGTAAATGTTCCGTCCGGTTGCAGTTTGCCATCGCCACTGCTGATTATTCCGGATTCGCGCTCGCAGTTATACCAGCACCAGTTATCCTCCAGACTGAAGCTGTACCATCCGTCCGTAAATCGGTTGAAGAAGTAGTCCGTCGACATTGCGCGCCAGCTCACCGAAGCTTCCCCCATCGGCATACCGAAGTAGTACGCACCTGTAACTTTTGCATGTGCGGTATCTCCTGCGTAGTAATTCTCCTTATCAAAGGTGACGTCCACTTTATATTCGGGTTTGCGGTAAGCGAGGATCTGGAAGGTCGTTGATCCGTAGTTATTTGCTACGTCCATACTTTCCTCGAGTGCGATGTTCATCCAATACATACCAAGCGATGCATGTACATCAGTGGGCAATTTTGCGGAGAAGCTTCCGTAGGTATTGATCGGAAGCGACTCGCTGTAGATGGTGTTGCCCCCTGCATCATTAATGTCCACGCGTACTCTGCGGGTGGATTTCGGGGGTAGGAGTACTCCATTTTTATCCTTGAGACGCACGATCCCCTTAAACTGGACCGTATCGCCTGCGCGGTAGATCGGCCGGTCTGTATAGAGCTCGCTCATCATCCACATGCCGTCTCGGTTCGGGTTCCACTCCTCATTCATGCCGAATTCATAGGCTCCCATGCCGCTCGTCCATGAGCTTCCGACGAACGCGAAATCGGTAGCGGTTTTTGCACTGACCCAGATCTCTGGTGTCCACGTATTGCCGTCGATAGCGAAATCCTCGGCATTGATGCTCGTCTCAAAGAAACCTTCCGTATCGGTTTTCCCATTCACTTTACTCTTGCCCTGCAGATCGTGGAGGGCGACCTGTGCGCCTGTCACTGGTGCTCCGGTTGCCATATCTGTCGCCCATACCAGTGCCTGATGGCCGCTGTACTTTATGGTGAGTGCAGTACCGCTGATGCTGAAATAGATCTTCTCCGTATATTGTCCATTGTTGTACGTATCTTTGTACTCCGGTGCAGTTAGCGTGAGGGCGTAGATGCCGGCAGGGAGTGATGTACCCAGCTTTTCCTCCAGATCGAAGGGGATGGACTTCCATTCATTCTCCTTTGTTCCCGGAACAATCGTCCAGTGATGCTCCATATCTTTTCCTTTCAGATTCGGTACATGCTGCCAGTCGTTCACTCCCGCTTTCTGCTCCGCGAGAAATTCCTCCAGCGTCAGGTGTGCAAATCCGACTTCCATTTTGCTTACGTTTACAGCATTGAGATAGTAGACCGGAGCAAAGCCCTTCTCGAAGACGCCGAAGTTTCCGTTGCTATGTATAAAGACTCGCGGAGTGATCGCTTGCGTTTTGAAGGTTAAGGTTTTGCCCGACATCGAACTCTGGCCGAACGTATCCTTGAGAGCGGTATTGGTCGTTACGGAATATTTCGTGCTCGGTTTGAGCGTGGGGTAGAGATACAGCGTCGTTCCTTCCCAGACATTATCTTCAAGTGTGAGGTCATCCCATCCTGCGGGCTTCGGCGTGATGGTCACGCCCTTTTTTATGGAGGCAGAGTCGTAGGGATTGCTGAATTCGAGGACAATCGCTCCGAATTCTTCACGTACAGCACGGACTTCCATCGGTCCTGCCGTATGAAACCGTACGATGCTTTCCTCAGCTGTACCCAGTGTTCCGCCGATAGCGGTGATTTCTTTACCGGCAACGAGGGCGTACTGGGTATTGAGCGTGAGCGCGCTTACAGGCTTCACGATGATCACACTGCGGTCCGTACCTTTTTTGCCATTCTCCTCTTTGGTTCCGTAGGAGAGTGTTACAGGGACGAGTGTTGCGACAGCGGGATCTGGTGATGTTCCGCGCATTGCCCCGAGTGCTTCATCACTCAGATCTTCTTTTACAGCGCGAACCAGCACGATATGGGACTTTACGCTTTCCAGATCCATGGGGAGATTGAATTCCAGAACGATGTCTGTTTTAGGAGAAGAGTTGGAGAAGCCATCGTACGGATTCGTTCGGTCAATCTGCGGTTTTTGAGTTGTGAAGTTCCAGGAGTAATCTTCTGTTGTGACTTCGCCTTGTATTGTTTTTATGCCGGAAGGCACGTTCACGCGGTAGACAGTTGCCGGTGCAAAGCCCTTCTTCGGGGAAAACTCCGCAGTCGTTGTGGAGAGCCATTTCCATGTCCCGTCGATAGTCGGCGTAATGGTGACAGGCCAGTCCGTGAATTGATTCTGGCGCTGCGAGAGGGTGGTGAGCGCCACCATAGGGCGGTCGAAGACAAGCGTGACGGACTGATCGAGGGCGACGCCCGCTTCTTCCTGAGGCGGCAATTGCTGACTGACGCGCGGAGGTCCCGCGACGAAATAGCGCATGACGATGGCTTTGCCGAGGACGGCTTTATCACGTCGTACGGCTTCGGGGGAGATCGTCAGGGTGTAGGTGCCACTTCGGCTCAAGGGGGAAGCAGGCTGGAAGACCATTGTCTGATGGTTGCTCCACTCCGCCGTCCCTTCGATCTTCGGCTCAATGACCATATGCTCTTTCACACTCTGCTCGTCCATCGGCACGGAAAATTGCACCGAAAGCGGGCTTGCTTCGCTAATGCGCTGGTTTCTATCGCTTGCTGCGGCATTGGATGCACCCGTGCTCGGATCTGTTTGGCCTGTCATCCAGGCAAAACCGGTGGCTATGAGGATGCCCAGAGTGACCAAACCGGGTGCGAGAAATTTTCTGGGAGGAAGAGACATGAACGGATGGTGAAAGCACAATAAAACATTCCCGATTGTACTGTGCTTTTTACCAGTGGCGTATCTATTTCCCGCCAATCACACGGTCGAGGCTCCACTTGCCGCCGCCGGCGAGCGTGAGTGCAAGCGAGGTTCCGACAATGAGCAGCTGGTACTCAAATCCTCCGGCTCCTGCGGAGAACCCGTTCTTCCCATGCACGAGAGCGATGGCGCCGATCATGATGATACCGATGGAGGCGGCGCAGAAGCGCGTGAGAAACCCAAGAATCAGTGAAAGTGCTCCTACGGATTCTCCAATAATAACGAGAGCGGCGATGATTGCGGGGATACCCATTCCGGTCAGAAACCCCATGCTGCCTGCCCAGTTGCCATCACCCATCAGCCCGATTTTCTGCAGCCCGTGCGGGAGCATGATGCCTCCGACGGATAGGCGCAGTACAAGAAGAGACCAAGAATCGGACGTTCTGAGGAATTTTTGGAGGGAACACATAAGAGAAAGGGGGAAAGTTACAGGCGGAGTGTAACACATTTCGCTAGGCTGTCTTCGTGTCGAGCTATCCCATCCTCACCCTCAAGCCAGCGGCAGATGTCCACCTGCGCAATCATCACCACGCCATTTTTCGGTCAGCAGTGGACAGAGATCCCGCATGTGAAGATGGTGCGATTGTGGAGGTGCGAAGCTTCAAAGGGGAATTCCTGTGTTTCGCGCATTGGAACAGCAAGGCATATATCAGCGGCCGTGCTCTTTCATTTGTGGAAGGCGATCCATTGGATGCATTGCAAAAAACTATCCGCTCTGCGATAGCTCTGCGCGAGCAGTTCTTTTCCCG
The DNA here is from genome assembly GCA_943354555.1 of Candidatus Peribacteria bacterium. Taxonomy (GTDB): domain Bacteria; phylum Patescibacteriota; class Gracilibacteria; order Peribacterales; family Peribacteraceae; genus 2-12-FULL-55-11. The sequence goes on from CALRCM010000005.1 coordinate 11,804, forward strand.
TGAAGACACGACGGCGTACCGGTTGATCAATGCGGAAGGCGACGGCATCCCCGGTCTCATTGTCGATCGCTACGATTCCATTCTCGCCGTGCAATTTACGACGCTCGGCATGGACCGCATGCGCGATGCCATCGTTGCGACATTACAAGAAGCATGCACGCCATCCGGCATCTTTGAAAAATCCGGCGGATCCTCACGCAAAAAAGAAGGACTTCCGGAGAAAGAGGGATGGATCTTCGGCAGCGGCGAAGCATCGATTCCGGTCACGGAACGCGGCATGCAATTTCTCATCACACTTTCAGGAAGTCAGAAGACGGGATTATTTCTGGATCAGCGTGAGATGCGTTCGCTGGTCCGTTCTCTTGCAAAGGGCAAGACCGTTCTGGATTGCTGCAGTTACGTCGGCGGGTTTTCTCTTGCCGCATTGCTCGGAGGAGCTGTTGCCGCTGATGCCATCGACTATGACAAAGATGCATTGGTTCAAGCTGACACACACATGGCGATGAACGGCGTCGATTCACAAAAATTCTCCTCATATGCTGAGGATGTCTTTACTTTCCTGCGTCGCTCCCCAAAGCCCCGTGCCTATGACTTTATCATCCTTGATCCTCCTGCATTTGCGAAGCGCAGTGCAGATCTTGAGCCTGCGAAAAAGGCGTACGGCGATCTGAACCGTCTTGGCATGCAGACTCTCCCGAAGGAAGGGGGACTCCTTCTCACCTGCTCCTGTTCGTATCAGATGGATTCTGTCACATTCCAAACAATGGTTTTCCATGCAGCGCGTCAGGCGAAGCGTTCGGTGCGCATTCTCCAGCGGCATCGCTTGGCGATCGACCACCCAGTGAATCTGTTTCACCCTGAAACGGAGTATCTCAAAAGTTTGCTTCTGTGGGTGGAGTAAGCATCCTCCGATTATATTTCTAGCGGCACTGTCATGCCGTTATAAGTGCGTGTACCCCGGTACTCGATTCCTTGCTCATGCATGCCGTTGAACATATGTCGCATGAAGTCGTGATCCCTGCCGAGGGTTTCGGGTGCGAGAATTCCTGCGGTTGTGAGGTTTCCGTCGAGAATACGACGTGCGACGAGTGCCGCGGTTAATCCCGTGGTGCGAGCCATGGAATGCATATTGGTTACCATGTCTTTCTGGTCTTCGAGAGTGAAGGTGACCTGATTGCCATGGTCATTGGCGACATGCACTCTCATGACTGTGCGATCGGGATCGTTGCCCAGTGCCCAAGCCTGCTTCAATTCCTGGATCGTTTCAGGGAGTGCCTCCGGAGCAAAGCGCTCTTCGTTGCGGTATTTCTTCATGAGGGCCAAGTGCCCGGGATTTCGTAGTGTCCACTCGGTCATATTTCGGATGTGCGACATGGTTTTAAGCAGGGTGCGCAGGCCGTCCGATCTGAATGCTTCGAATGACCCGATGTCGGGCACATCGATGACTTGGATGTCTGCAAGAGGATCTGCCCACAGAACGGTTCCATCTTTCATGTACCCAGCTGAACGCAGGTACTCATCGATGACACTTTCCGGTGCAAACGGAGCCTGATAGAAATGCGGAGCCTTTGGTTCTTGTGGTAGTCCTCCCACATCAATGCGGGCAGATGACGATTGGCCATTGAGCAGGCTATCGGCGTATCCGATCAGCATATGCGACATGCCCGGAGCGACACCGCAGTCGACTGCTACCGGGATACCTTTTTGTTTTGCAAGATCATCAAGCACAAAGGCATCTTCTTCTCCGAACGAGATGTCCACCGCTGCTCGTTGTTCATCAATGATGGTCCGGAGCATCGCATGCCCGAATTTTCCGGGGAGGGCGTTTACCGTGAGATCGTGTTCATGGATCAGTCTTCGTGTGTCCGCTTCTTTTCCCGAATATTCAAAAATATCCGGTTGCACCCCCATTCTATTAAACAACTTCTGTGCCCGGATCAGTGCTTCATAGTTGATATCCGTAATGGTCACATGCCCTTTTTCCGCCAAAAAACCTGCGATCGACGGACCAATGAGACCTGCGCCGAGAACGAGAGCTTTGGGAGCCAAAGGAATGGATTGTAGGTTGGTGTTCTTCGCAAGCAATGATAATCATTGGAAAATACAAATGTAGAGACGGCACAGCGTGCCGTCTCTACGGTAGATGTTTCACAGGATCGCCATCATTCCACCACAATCGTTCCCTGAAACTGCGAACTCAAATGATTGTGATAGCCCCAGCTGCCGATCTGCGTGAACGTGTACATGTACGTTTCACCGTTGATTAGCGTGCGGTTGGCATCAAGACCGACGAGCGCTGTGTGCGCGGGGTGAGGATTACTTGCGACCCAAAGGCCATTGTTGCTCGTGTTCTTGAAGATGACGGTGTCACCCTTCTTTACGCGGAGGATCATCGGGGAAAATCCGTCCTCGGTGTAGGTCACGATATTCTCTTCGTTCTCTGTGCCACCTTGTTCTTCGGAAGGAAGGCGACCTAAGCCGGGGGTGCCGTACTTCGCGCGGGCTTGCATGACGATCTTCGCCACTTCCGCCCGGTTGATATTATCGGTCGGACGGAATGTTCCTGTCGCCTGGCCTTCGATGTCGGTGTCTCCTGAGACGACTGTATCGCGGCTTAGAGATTCGATGGAAGCAGCGAACTCGGTGCTGGAAGAGACATCATCGTAACGCGTATCGATCTGCGTACTCTCCATATTTACATGGAATGCGGAGGTGAAGATGGCAGCGACCTCGGCGCGCGTGGCAGCCTTATCGAGTCGTGTCCGCTGATTGATGACAAGAAATGTTTCACCTTTGGCGACGGAGACATAGGGCGAAGCCCAGTGGAGGAAGCCGCTCTGGATTTTACTGGCATAGAGATCCTCATCGTACCCTGCGCCTTCCACGGCGATTTTCAGCGCCTCGCCGATGGTGATGTCGTTGGCCGGACCGTACTTGCCGGTGAGATTTCCGCGACTGTCTTTGTAGCCGCTCACGATGCCCGCCTCAGCTGCAGTGCGAACGTGGGTAGCGAACCACGCTGATTGCGAGACATCTGTAAAGACGACGGTTTTGCCGTCGATGATCACCTGAATGCCCATCGCCTGGGCCAGGATTGGGATTGTAAGAGCGATTGCCGATGCTACGGAGAGAAGGCGGTGATTCATGATGAATGGGGGAATATGCCAGTGAGACGAATCAATCCATATTTTCTTACCGGCTTCCTGTCCCAGTTGCCCTTCTTCCTCCTCTCTGTATCATCCCGGAGATGTTTGAAGGCATTATTGCGTGGCTGACACACATGGCGCAGACGGTGCCATTGCCTTTGTACGTTACTGTCGGTGGCGTCGTGGAAGAGATCATCGCGCCGATTCCTTCTCCGCTGGTCTCCACACTTGCTGGAAGTGCAGTGGAAGCGCAGCAACTGGGGTTTGTCTATCTTCTCTGGATCTGTGCGCTCGCTACCCTCGCCAAGACCTTTGGTGCGTGGATCTTTTATGTGCTTGGGGACAAGCTTGAAGATCTCGCGGTGCCGCGCTTCGGAAAGTACATCGGTGTGGATCATGAAGATCTTGAGCGCTTCGGGGAGCATTTCAAGGGAACGAGCCGCGATGAGCTGATGCTTCTCTTTCTCCGCTCGATTCCCGTGATGCCCTCTACGCCGATCTCGCTTCTCTGCGGCATCCTCAAGATCCGCATGCGCACCTTCCTACTCGCAACATACGGAGGATTTTATCTACGCAATCTCACGTTTATGCTGATCGGTTACACCGGTCTTTCTGCGATGGAGTCGCTGATGCAGGGGGTCGATACTGCGGAGACTATTTTGAAGATTGCGATTGTTGGCGGTGGTGTAGCCGTTCTCGGTTGGCTTTATTGGCGGAGAAAAACAGGACATCCGGCGAATTTGTTTAAGAGGAAGGATTAATCCTTATTGAAGCAATTGTTTGACTGCCGCAGGCAGAAAGCCTGCTCCCTAATTTTAGGAAATCAGCATATTGGGAGCAGCCTTTCTGGCTGCGGTCGGAAAAAATCATATGTCATCCTTTGATCCCTCGACAGGCTCGGGATGACAAATGCTTTATTTCATCATTCTCCGCGCTCTCTCCATAAGTCTTTTGAGTACATCCTTTGATGCGACCGCGGCGCTCTGTACCGGTGTCGCCGGTTCCGGCACTGCATCAATGACTCTTCCTCCGTAGCGATTCGGCACAAGCTGCCCTGTGCGCATGTCGGTGATATTGCGCAGGTGCATCTTTCCGATATACGGATCGGAATTCATCGGCGTGTAGTAGAGGCAGTTTTCGAAGTAGTAGTGCGTCACCTGACTGTGGCGGGTACTTCCTGCCCGCTTGATCGGTTCGCCTCCGTGCAGCAGCGTCGCTGCCCAGATCACCGCCTGTCCTTTTTTCAGTGTAACAATGTGTTTCTTGAGTCCTACAGCTTGCACATAGGCTTCCATACAATTTTCGTAGCGTGCGTAGGATTCCCGTCCGGAAGAAAGTCCCAGATCATGAAAGTCCCACGCCGGCATACGGTGACTTCCGGGGTACACATGGAGCGGGCCGGAGTCTTCGCCGATATCTTCCAGAGCGATCCATACGCCGCACATGAATCCGTGTGGAACAGAGTGAAAGTGGACGGTGTCGCTGTGGGTATGTTGCTGTGTTCCCACAGGGAAGTTCAGCGTCTGAAAGGGGATCGGATCGCGCTGGTAGAAGAGCCGCAGCACGCGGTCGATTGCGGGCAGAGTCGCGAGCATTTTTACGTCGTTGTCACTCTTCCATGCATCTTGTACACGCCCTATACCGGCGTACTTCGGTGCAAGAGTGTTGATGATGCGTGTACAGACAGCATCCAGATCCGCAATTTCCGTATCGATGATCGCATACCCGTCCCTCGCAAAAGCTTCGATCAGTGTACGGTCCGCTACAGGAAGATTGGCTTCATTGAGTAGCGTCGGAAAAAACGGCGTCATGAACCACGGCATGTTCATCTGCCGGAGACTTGCTTCCGTAGAGTCGGGACTTGCCATGATCGCCGCTGCAGTTCGCTGGATGTCCATCGGGTGATTGGAGAGTAGGATACACCTATGTCTTACGCTTTCCTTACGATCGCCGCCGCCGGCTACACGATTCTCATCGGAGCGATCATCCTGAATATCCTCGCCACTACTCTTGGGATTGTGACGTGGTACGGATTTCTGGAGAGCGCCGCGGCACACGGGTTTTTCGGTGCCATACGTCAGTCGGGCATCATCTCTGTTGTATATCTCTTTGCTCTCTATCCGCTGCTTCTCGGATGGATGGCGTGGGGAGTGATGGTTTGGGTAGCCAAATAAGCCGGATTGACATACATTTGACAATATGTGAAAATAATATATAATACTCAATAGTTCCTTTTCGCATGGGCTTCATGCTCACAATGGGCTTCGAAAGTCTCCCGGCTTTCTCACCGCGGCACCTGCCGCACTCTGTAGCGGGAGATGGCGGAACATCTTTTTGTTCGCGCACACTGTATGGCACCACACAGTGCGAAGATTCCTGTGAAGTTCAGGAAAAGGGATAGGACTCGCTTGCCTCTCAAAAACTTTGTGCAAGCACTATGTCCCCCAGCCGCTTCTCGGCTGGGTTTCCCTATGCAATCAATAAGCTATGTATCAAGAATTTCAATGCCAAGTTCTTTAATCGCACTCCGAACATTCGCTATATCCGCTGTATGTATCTGCTTAATGGTTGCGTGAAAGATCCCATTAGGTTGTTCATCATGGATGCACAGAGCTCTCCAGCCTGCCGCTTGCACAAGTTGTGGATAGATATCTCCGTCCCAATGCTCCGGTAATTTTCCGGTGAAGCTATATGAAGACATGTTGATTTTATAGCATTTTATATGATATATGTCAATTTCAGGGGATGGTACAATTTTCTCATGAAGACCACTCGCCTCGAGGCATTCAGTGACGGCGTCATCGCCATATTCATCACCGTTATGGTTCTTGCATTCAAGATTCCTGAAGGTGACGATATCGCAGCGCTCGGACCGACGTTGCCGCTGTTTCTCGCCTACGTCCTAAGCTTCGTGTACCTCGCCATCTACTGGAACAACCATCATCACCTGATGCAGGTTACCGATCACGTCGATGGACGCATTCTCTGGGCAAACATGCATCTCCTCTTCTGGCTTTCCCTTGTGCCGTTTGCAACTGCTTGGATGGCTCAAACACACTTCGCCATGATTCCGACAGCATTGTATGGCGTGATCCTCCTCCTCGCTGCGCTCGGGTATTCCTTTCTGGTCATGGCGATCACCGCTCACGGTGACGCCAATCATCTCTTGAGAAAAGCCATAGGGCGTGACTACAAAGGAAAGATCTCCCTCGTGATCTATGTCCTTGCCGTTGCGCTCACGGGTGTTCACCAGTGGATCTCTCTTAGTCTGTACGCACTCGTCGCCATTATTTGGCTCGTTCCTGATCGCAGAATCGAGAGAGTGCTGGGGCATTGATAGTTGGATCAGAGAGGTCGAAGGCCACGCATCTCGGCTCATCCTCACTCCGTTCGGATTCGGTCGAGGCACTCGACCTCTGTTTCTCTTACAACAGAGAGGGCCGTAGGCCACGAGCGAGCGTAGCGAGTCGAGTGGTAGACCTCATCCAAACTCATTGGAACATCTTGATACCCTACATGGAGCAAATAGCTGCACTCATGCAGGAAAAGCTCAATGCGGCTGATCTTCTCAAGGTGAGGACAAGAGCCGCTCTTCCTGCTCTTGCTACGCTCGGAGAATAGAACACAGGAGATTGTGGTATGATTTTGCCGACCCGAACAATGAGTGGACTGCCATGTCCACGTTTATCTGATCAACGCAAAAAGGGGCATCCATGCCTCGGTCAAGCGTTGATGTAGGGAAACCTACTCAATTGTTTGGGTCATCCGAGCGGGGGTGCCCCTTCTTGGTTACTCATTCCTTTCCCCCTCCACTCATGACCAGATGGCCCCTCTACCCTCTTATGGTGCTCTGTGCCGTATCGCTGGCCGCATGTACGACGAAGCAAAAAGAGTCTGACGATAGCGAAGAGACAACGCTTGAAACGTATTCCGTCAAAGTCGCGCAGGAAGGCGGCGGTGATTCCGAGTATTCCACGATGGAAGTGTCAGGCTTGAACGAGGGCGACGAACGCGAAGCGGACGAATTTGTCTCTGTCGACTTCGGATGGCCCGAAGAATACGTGGATGCCAATCCCCAGAAGAACGTCATGTGGGTGCAATGTATGGAGGGGTATCGCATCAGTAGCTGCGTGAGCAAGACAAGTATGCTCACTCCCACAAGCAACAATACGTGCGGCCTCATCATCGAAGACCAGCCGAAGAACATCGTGAGCTTCGACTGCGAGAAACGATGAAAAGGACGAATTGATGATGCCAAGATCGGATGATTATTGATTTGATCAAATTACCACAATTTTGTTCTTATCCCTTCGTGGGATGTTTCCCCGAAGCCAGATTTTCTTTCTTCATCCTATTCCATGGTTTCACTTGCGCCTCTCGTCTACGCGCTTCCACAAGTGTTTGGTATTCTTCGGAATATAGAATACGAACAGGTCTTCGGTGTTGGGTATAAATAGCGCCCGTTCCTTCATTGTGTCTTGCCTCTCGCGCTTTCAGATCATTACATGAGCCGGTATAGAGCGAACCGTCTGCACAGCGAGCGAGGTAAAAGTAATGAGACATTGGTTTGTGAGTATAGCCCCTCGGTTCGCTAGCGCTCACTCGGGGCACTCGTCTCGGCGTGATGCAGAAACTCAAATCGAAGAGGCCGCAGGCCACGAGCGAGGCCGAAGGCCGAGTCGAGTGGTAGCCCCACGGAGAATCGAACTCCGCTTTCCTGGATGAGAACCAAGTGTCCTAACCGATAGACGATGGGGCCGCCGGAGAACAAAAAGAACGTAACTGGCAGCGGCATACGGGCTGCATGCGAAATTGTACGGAGAACAAACAGGTGTTGCAAAAAGAATGTACGAGATAAGCTATGCCCTATGCGCTTCTTTGCACTCGATACCCGCATCGCAGAAAAGATCCGTCAGCGTTACTGCACGGAAGGGGAGGAGGAGGTGCTGCTTACGCGGTATCACTGGATGTCTTTTCTTTTTCGCACGGTCCGTGAGATCTGTATCACGATTGCTTTGTTTGTAGTCATTTTTCTGGCCCTCGAATACGAGTGGCCCTTGTACGAGATCATCGGATCTGCGGCTGCGGTCTGGATTGTCTTCGTATTTTTTCATGTCCTCCGCGATTACATCGACTGGCGCTACGACATGATATTGCTGACGACGGAGAAGATGGTGCTTGTCGATCAGACGTCATTCATCCGTCACGAGGAAAAGCCGATTCATCTTGAGAATGTGGGAGGTGTCAGCTCCTCGACGCAATTTCTCAATCTCTTTCCCTTTGGTACGCTGACGTTGAATCTCAAAGAAGGGCTTGGAGGGGATGCACTCACCCTTCGGTACGTACCCCACGCAGAACGCGTGGCTTCTCTCATTTCCGATGTGGTGACGAAGTATCAGCGCAAGGGGCATCTGAAGGAGGGAGATCCTGCAGCTTCTTTATAATGCAGATTCAAAAGCGCGGTGCTTTAGGCGCTTCTCTCTGTGCGCGTTGCTGAAGCGATGTGCTTCGTCCCGCAGACGCATAAGGAGGTACTTCGCAGGGGATTCCTGCGGGAGAATCAGCGGATCTTTTCTGCCGCGCACATATACATCTTCCTGTTTTTTGGCGAGAGCGATGACGGGAAGATCAATGTCGATGATCGCCATGGCATCGAGTGCGGCGCTCAGTTGTCCTTTGCCGCCGTCGATGACGAGGAGATCGGGACGTGCGGTAAGCGAGGAGTCGACAGTGCTTTTATGTGCTTCGATCATCATCGGTATACCGGCAGATCCGCTCGGGTTGCATGCATCTGCAATGTTTTTCGGGGCATTTTCTATGGTGAGAAATCCAATTTCACTCAGAAGATCGTGCATTTCAGTAGTTGCCGCCGCATAGATTTTTCCAGTTGTTCTTGTGTGGAGAAGAGCGCGGATGATGGCAATTTCCAGCCGTTTTTTACGATACGCTTCAGCGATCCACATCGCGGAGAGCATCGCGGTCTTTGCATCACAGAGCGTGAGCTTTGCGCAGCCGATGATTGCACCGTCACTGTCGCGGGCGACCATACACAGGAAGCCGGTTTTTGCATCTTCCTCGATTGTCGGGAGAATTTTTTCGATGTGTTCTTTGTCTTTTTTTAGAGCCTTGGCAATCGTGATGCCCTTTGCTTTCCACTGCCCGCGTTCGTCTACGAGGTATCGGAGTCTCCTGCGGAGCACCTCCCGCAGAGATTTGTAATCATCGATCTCCCCATCTTTCACTGTTCGGAGTGTGAAAGACCGGTACTCCTTGTTTGCTGGCTTGCCGTTCTCCATCACGACCATGCACCCAACCGTCTCGGTTCCGCCGAGGTGCGAGATGTCGTAGCCTTCGATCCGCTTGGGTGGAGCGTGGAGGTTGAGGGATGTTTGCAGTTCATTGAGCGCGTCTTCGAGGTTGCGTGCCGCTGCTTCCCACGCCGTTTCCTGTGCACGGAGCTTTTCTTGCGCATTGTTCACTGCTAGTTCAAGCAGATGAGACTTCTTGCCGCGTTCAGGGATGATGATGCGCAGTCTCTTTCCACTGCGTGAAGTGCACCACGCCTCGAGGAGCAGACGGTCGGGAATATCTTCAGCAATGATGATCACGGGTGGCAAGTCCGTTTGTGCTTCGGTGTACTGCGCAAGGAATGCATCGAGTGCTTCGGCAACGGAGTCCGGTTGCCCCTGCAGCGGATGGGATTCTTCATGAATCAGTTTGCCTCCGCGGACTTTCAGCACGACGGCAACGGACCGGTTGTTGCTGAGGGCTACAGCGATGACATCGAGATCGGAACCATGAGGATCGGAGACGATCTGGCCTTCTTTTTGATGTTCGATAAAGGCCAGAGCATCACGCAGTTTCCCTGCACGCTCGAATTTCTTATCCGCTGCAGCTTTTACCATCAAATCACGTGCTGTGGCGGCAACAGTTGCACGATTCCCTTTGAAGAAATCCATGACGGCATCGATGCGCTTGCGGTATTCCTCCGGCGTGATTGCCGCGATGCAGAGTCCGTTGCATTTACCGATTTGGTATTCGAGGCAGGGCTTGAGATTAGTTGCTAGTTGCTGGTTGCTAGTTGCTGATTTGTTACAACGATCAAGCCCGCGTTTGCATGCCTGAAAGCCAAGAAGTAGCTGTAGAAGTTCCAGACTACGGCGCACTTCCCAGCCTGAGAGAAACGGGCCGAAGTAGCGTGCATGATTGTTCTCCATTTTGCGGACTACTGCGATTGCCGGGCAGATATCGCGCACGGCTACTTCAAGATACACATAGTTTTTGTCGTCTTTCATCATGACGTTGTACTTGGGTTTGAGCGTCTTGATGAGATTAGTTTCGAGGATCAGCGCTTCAAGGTCCGAGTTCGTCACCGTCCATTCGATGTCCGCCAGATGTTTTCGTAGTGCCAGTTTCCACGGACCGACGGAGAGGTCCACCTTCGCCTGAACGTAATTTCGGAGGCGTTCGCGGAGATTCTTTGCTTTTCCCACGTACAGCACTTCCCCCTTTTCGTTTTTCCAGCGGTAAATGCCGGAGCACGTTGGCGCTTTTGCGACGCGCTTACGGAGGAGGGGAAGATGGGGGTTGTCCACGAACAAAATTGAAAATTGAGAATTGAAAATTGAGAATTAATCGCTACCGTCAATACTAGACTCTTTTCATTCTCCATTCTCCATTCTCCATTCTCCATTCTCAATTGCCACTCGTCTCAGCCATCGTTCTTACCTACCGCAGTCCGCGTGACACGCTTGCCTGCGTCAGGGCTTTGCTCGCGCAGTCCATCGGCGACCAACTGGAGGTCATCGTTGTCGACAATCACTCCGATACGGACAGTATCGGCATTCTGCGGACACAGCTGCCGGCTGATTCCCGTTTGCGGATTGTCGAAACGCGGAAGAATCTTGGTTATGGCAAAGGCAATAACTTCGGAGCGCGGTTTGCCAATGGCGAATATTTACTGATTATCAATCCTGACAATGTCACCCCGCCAGATGCACTAGAAAAGATGATTGCTGCAATGCACGCCGATCCGACAATCGGGATTCTTGCTCCGAAGTTAGTGTTTCCAAGCGGCCTGGTACGGGATTCGGCGAGGGCATTTCCCAGTTTTGCCGATGTCTTCATTAAGCGGACGTTTCTCCGGTATATGTTTCCCCGTAAAATTGCTGCGTACACAAAAGGTAGTGTTTCCATGGAGCATCCGTCAGAGAGCAATTGGGTTGCAGGTGCTTGTCTGCTGCTCCGGCGATCATTCTTTGAGGAACTTCAAGGATTCGATCCCCGATTTTTCCTATTTTTTGAAGATATCGATCTCTGCAGGCGCTGCTGGCAATCCGGCAAACGCGTCGTCTACGATCCGCGGATCGCTGTCGCTGACCGGGAGCATCGACTCAGTGAGGGGGGGATTATGTCTATTTTTACGAAAAAGACCGTTCGGTGGCACCTGCTCAGTGCGGTGAAGTATTTTTGGAAGTGGAGGGGGGTACCAGCGCCACATTCCAGGTAGTTTGATGGGCTTACAAAAGCTTCCAGTGCATCATCCTTTGGTGCGCGACCTATGATATTTCTCATTGCATGGCGCGCACGTAGGAACGTGCGCTGGGTGTGTTGTATTCTCCGCAAACCTCTGATTCTCGTTGACCGCCCTCCCGCCCTCCTTTAGGCTCTACCGGCAATGGATATGGTTCCCCTAAAAGCAGCGGCTCGTACGGCAGTGCTCAAGCCTAAGGCATTGAGAAAGTTGGGAAAGGTGCCGTGTGTGGTGTACGGAGCAGGGATCAAGACTGAGTCCATCGAGTGTGAGAAGACTGAGCTGACTCGTGTCTATACCAAGGCCGGGGAGAGCACCCTCGTGGAGCTTACATTGGGGGGGAAGACGGTCCCCGTTCTTGTTCATCAGGTAGATCTTGATCCTCTCAGCGGTCATATTTCGCACGTGGATTTCTATGCTGTCGATATGACCAAAGAGATCGATGCGAAGGTTCCCGTTCGGTTTACCGGCGAAGCTCCGGCGATCAAGGAGCACGCGGCCATCTTCGTCGTTGCACATGATCACGTTACCGTGAAGTGTCTGCCAAAGGATCTCCCACACGAGCTTCTGGCGGATATCTCTGGCATGAAGGAATTTCACGATGTCTTGACTGTTGCGGGGCTTCAGGTTCCTGCTGGGGTAAAGATCAAAGAGGCTGCGGACATGGTCATCGCTGTTGTTCAGCAGCCGCGTGAAGAGGAAAAGGTTGAGGTTGTTGCTCCTGTAGGCGTGGATGGTGCCGCTGTTCCAGGCGTGGAGGGTGCAACTGCAGAGGGTGCTGCTGCACCAGCAGCCGGAGCGGATGCTGCCGCCGCCAAGAAAGAAGAAAAGAAGAAGTAAACATCATACTGCTATGCACCGTATTGCTCCCGCGATCGTCATCATGTTCTCCGTTGTTTTTGCTGGGGTGATTGCTGCGCTGTTTGTCGGTGCATTTTCTCTGCTTCCTGTGATTCATACAGAGCCGGAAGATGTTGCAGTGCAGGACGAGCACACAGAATTTTCCCTCGCTCCCCCAAGTTTTCTTCTCCGTCTCAGTCTTTTTCCCGAGGGGCAGCGTCACCGGTCCGTCGTCGGGGTGATGATCGAGAATCAGGAGGATGCTAGGCCATATCAATTGGGGTTAGAGAAGGCTTTATTTATTCAGGAATTTCCAGTGGAGGGCATGATTTCGCGCTTCCTTGCATTGTTCGATCGCAGCGATCTGCCTGCATCTATTGGTCCGACGCGTTCGCTGCGACCGTACTTTGTAGATGCTTCGCAACCATGGACCGGAGCGATCATGCATGCGGGAGGCAGTCCGGATGCTTATGAGCGGGCGAAAGTTTTCGATGATCTGACGACCGTCAATGTGCTGCATTTCGATGACGAGAAATATGCACTACGCAGGAGCGATGTTCCTGCACCGCATAATTTGTTTTTGTCTAAGGCTATTATGGAAGAACTTCTTCCGGAGGAGATCGCAGATGTGTCGTGGCCGCCGTACTCTACGGGTGGTCCTCCGGTTTCCGCATCGGGCGCATCCACGGTCCGCATAAATTTTCTGAGCGGGCTGCATAATGTGGAGTACCGTCTGCAGCCGGATGGTTCCTATCGTCGAAACAACGGCGGCATCGTGAGTGCGCTTCAGCCGCACAATGTAGTCATCCTTCAAATACCCATTACCGGCATTGGAGAATTCGGTCGATTGACCATCCCTCTTGAGGGCAAGGGCCCCTTGCTGCTTTTTCGTTCGGGCTATGCAATTCCGGGTACATGGCATAACAAGGGTCCTGATACAGGATTCACCTTTCTTGATGCGCGCGGTCAGCCGTTACGTCTTGCTGCAGGTGCAACGTGGATGACGGTGGTACCGGATATGGGGAGGGTGGAGTGGGAGTAAATCTTATTTCCCATGTCTCCTCTCCACTCTGCTCCTTAGACTGGGCGTGTGCTTTTCCTTATAGCGCTTCACCTGCGGTTCCAGCTTTTCAATGCAGCGGTCGAGTGCTTCTACGGGATCTTTGCGGCGGGACTCTGCACGTAGTACAGCATTGGGAAGATCGAGTGTGATCATGACCTTCACTTCATCGCGGTCTTTCTTGGTCGCTCTGCGGTCGGACTCCACGCGGATGACGGATGACTCGTCTTTCATCCGCTTGCAGTAGGTAGCGAGCTTGCCGATCTTGCGGGCGACAATAATCAATTGTGCATCGCTGTAGGCAAATCCCTGTTCGAAGTGTTGGACGTTCATAAGAAGAATTGAGAATTGAAAATTGAAAATTGAAAATTGTCAGTGCAATGCCTTCTATGACGCATTCTCTATTCTCCTTTGTACACTTTCAACTGCGCATTTCGCGCTATATTGTCCAAATAGCCTTTTTTTGCTATAATAGAGGCGAAATACACATACCCACCCATGATGGATCTCGCAGTACTGCAGACGATGATTCGTGAGAGTTTGCTCCTCACGGATGCCGAGCGTGCCTACTGGCTCGCCGGTCTCGCCCGCATGACCCCTCCGCAGATGGACCGGCTCAAATCCATTCTCGACCGCGCACGCGCTATTCCGTGGAATGCGGCACTGAAGCAGACCGTTGAAAAAATCGCTGGTGCCGCTGTGCAGGCCGCGACTACAGCCAAATAACATAACCCCATTTTTTATGGCAAAAGAAAAAGCAGAACGCCAAGAGCTCACACCCGATCTTCGGAAGAAGAAGGAGGTCATACAGGAAGTACAAGATCAGCTCGGCGAGCTCCGTAAGGAATTGAGTGTGCGCAACCGCAATACAGGAAAGCAGGATAAAGCGCCGGAGACAAAGCTGCAGGATTCTGATGTGCTGAAAGCACTGAAAACCGCGTGGTCGGACGCTTTTAAGGAGCACCAAAAAGAAGGTACTTCAAAAATGAAAGGCTTTAAGCAGTGGCAGGATTTTGAAAAAGAAATGGGTGGACTCGGTGCAGCCGATGATTTAGATAAGCTTCTTATTGCACTGGCGGATGCTTCTTCTGAGGGTGAGCAGGTCAAGGCTGAGGTGCCCTTGCGTCTTGAGCTAAACCAACTCAGTCAGGAGATCAGTACAGGACAGAAATACCTGGATACCTTTCCAGCGGCTCCGCTTGCGGAGCGTGCCGTAGAGCAGGTGGACAAGCTTCTAAGCAAACTTCCTCCGGAAATGCAGGAGTTTCTCCGCGCAGTCATTTTGGACTTCCTCGCGAACTTCGGTGAATCCTTTGGTATGCTGGATTTCAGCGGCAGCATCCGCTTCCGCTCAGCCATGGAGCAGGCAAAAGGGGATACGGCAAGTCTCAAGAATTTGAAACCAGAGGAACAATTGGAAGTTGAAAAGGCGAGAGTCGATCCCGTTGTACGTTCCGCTCTTGAGGGCAAGTGGAAAGTGCTTCATAAGAAGTGGGCTCAGCGAAAGAAGACGTTTGAATCGTCTGCACAGGGTCAAAAGTTTGCGGAATTCCCGCCGACGATTTTCGATGTCTATAAGAAAGAGGAAGTGAAGCCGACGCCTGCGCCTGCCACGACTCCTGCAATTACGGCTTTGCCTGGAACTCCTCCCAATGCTCCGTCAACGGTCACGGTCACTCCGGGTACTCCATAAACGAATCCGCCAAAAACCAACAACCCCTAATATATGGCAGAAGAAAAAAATACACTAATATCGGCACCTAATGCCCCGCAACCTGATCCTATAAGGCAGGCGCTTGAGCAGTACAAGAAGGACATGACCAAACCAGCCGATGCCGTGCAGAAACTGACGCGTATCGATTTGGTAAAATCTTCGTCATCTGTGAATACTCCGGATGCTTCTGCTCCTGCAATACAACCACCAAAAACTAAACAGGATCGCGCCGGCGATGCACTGAAAATTCTGACGGCTGATGTCACCAAGTCTTCAGATGCAGTACAGCTTCTCACAAAACACGAGGAACTCGAAGCCTTGGCGAATAGTCTCCAGCCGGAACTTGCAAATAAGCGGCTCAATATGACCAAGGAACAGCTGGAGAGACTTACGTTTGATGCGAATTTACAGGCTCTCGCTCTTAGGTCGCAGACAATAGAAGAGATCGTTGCTGCTTCAAAAGAAGAAGATAAAGATTCAAAAAAAACAGAAGGACTACACAGGCTAGATGCAGAGCAAAGCGTGGATGGAAATATCTCTTCACTCGAACAGCGTTACAAAACTCTCGAGCAATATGCAGATCGCAGGCCGGATTGGGTGCGGAAAACCGAAGGAACTGCCACAAAAGCATGGCAGGAGTTTCGCAAGCTTCCTGGTGTAGGAGACACACTGGATTGGATTGGAGGCATGACGGGGAGAACTCTCAACTCCGCAGGTGATCTCTGGGCATGGGTGAAAGGTGCAGTACTAAGCTCCGTTGCCAATGGCGATTTCACGAAGAATAAAAAGGTTATGGATTGGGCAAACATGAAGCTCAATGAAGAGGCCGTTGCTGAGGGCATTCAATTCGCTGTGAATAAAGCGAAGAAAGGACAGACGATCACTAAGATGCAAGGAGATAAGAAAGAAGGGGTGCCTCTCAAAGTGAAATTCGAACCGAAGTTCTCAGCAGATGACATCCGCGCATGGGAGGGCGTGCTTACGATAGGGAATTGGGGGAAGCTCACGCCTGCTGTAGCCACAGAGTACGTTGATGCGTATATCAGGAAATATGCCAATCAATACAAGGACAAAGAAATGCCGCTTTCCGTCGATGCTCTGGTGAAAGAAGGCCTTACAAAAAATCAACCGATTGCCGGTCCGCAGGCTGTACCAGAGGTGCAGTTCTCAGGAATTCCAAATCTAAAACTGAAGGTGAATCAGCGGTCTCAGCTTGAAGGACCTACGCCAGAATTTGATCTCAATGATGGGAAGGCAACGAAGGTGATTCTTGATAAAAACACTATTACTCTTAATAAGGATAAATTTTCTGTGAAGAAAGACATGGGCGCTATTAGTGCTACCCTTGAGCCCAAGTCAGCAAATACTGGCGAACTTTTGGTGTACTGGGATGGAGCAACCCCTTTGAGACTGGATTACCTTGTTGCACAACTTACAAATACCCCGCCCAACCTCACAATTGGTGGATTCAGCTTTGACAAAATACCTACTACTTAATTCCCTATCATTTTATGGCATCTCCCGAAAAACCAGTACCCACTCCTCAGACAATTGTTGATAGCTTTACTGTTGCAGGTTCGCTTGAAGCAGCACAAGGTCTTCTCAATACCATTCCAACAACAAAAGCAGAGTTAGTTGTTTTGAAAGATGCAGCCATGGCTCGGTCAGAGCAACTGAAAGCATCTGCTGAAGGGCAGATCAATACGGGATTGGCTTTCTTAGAGAAGCAGCTTGCTGACCGTCTAAAACAGTTTGAAAAGAGGCCGATTGATGCTGTCGGAAACGTGCTTGGTGATGCAGTAATTGGCGCAGGCAATATCACTGGAGAAACCATCAAGACTTCCGGTGAGCAACTGGGAAAAGCCTTTGATACAGCGAAGCAGGTTGTCTATAACGAAGCAGAAGCATTTAGCAATAAATCTGGTTGGGAGCGTGCACAGCAAGTTGGTGGTCTTACGGCTCTTGCCGTCCTTGTTGGCTATCCTATCTATAAGCTTGCCGAAAAAATTTCGAATGCTGGAAAAAAAGACGGCGAGAAGCCGGGATTCTTCCGTAATTTCCTTAAAGTTACTGGCATTCTTGCGCTCTCCACAGCTGCCGTGAATTTCCTTGGTCCGCGCGTGCTTGCGGCACAGCAAGGGGGTGGAAAGCAGAGTCCGGATGCTTCAAAAACCAAGGTGGATAAACCTAAGGATGATGCCAAGCCCAATCCACCGCCTGAAAATGAGCCAAAAGATCCGGGTGTTTCTTCTACAGATAAAAAGAATAATTTTATTGGGAGAGCATTCGAGTTCGATGGTAAGAAAATGGGGATTGTTGATTTAGGTGGAAAGAAGCTTCTTAAAGTTGATGGAAAGACGTATGCCGTACATTTGATTGGCAATGGTTTTATAGAAAACGCTCAATTCTCTTTAGTGGGTAATGTCATTAATCGTATTACTGATCTGCAGTTTGCCTTAACAAATTTACGGCTTTCGTATGATGGGCTCAGTGGGAAGCCCGGATATGTCAGTATTGGAGAGCAGGAGTGTAAACGTCTTGTTCGAGACATTGTCGTGAGAAAAGTCATGAAAATATCTGTGAATCACAATGGCAAGGATGAGAACGTAGCTCTTGAATTTATTCCTACAAACTCATAGCAAATCATGATCAACACCCCAACACCAAACATCGATACTCCGCAGTCACAATCCGCTGTAGGGTGGATGCTGCGCCAAACGCGCGATGGGATCCGGCAGGTGCTTGTGGGTGCGGGTACTCTTCTTGCGACGGGTGTAGGTGGGGTGGTCGGTGCGAGTGGGAAGATTATCGGAGGGGCGCTCGATGGTACCAGCCGTGGAATACGCGATGCGCTTGGGGGTGGACAGAGATCGGGCTCTCCATTGGCCCCACAAGGGGCTTGATGGCATGAATTAAAAATGGAATACGTGGTTAAAAGAGTGTTTTTTTGCTATAATAGAGGGATTTAAACACATCACACATGACACAACCTGCTGCACCAGAAATCCTCGAAAAACAGGCAACATCTATCGTCGATGCACTCTGTATTGATCAAGACACAGATGCGAAACGCAAAGCGCTTCTGGAGTCCATTCAGACAGCGCGGGCAAAGGATCCCTCTATTTGGATCACCATTAGCAAAAAACTTTCTTCTATGGAGAAGGGGCCGCAGCGAGATATAGCGAATACAAATCTAGGTAAATTGCGTGATCGTATTGATGCAAATGTTGGGTTTGCGGATGCTGAGGTTGCTGTACAAACATTGCGCGATGAACTTGATCTTCTCCAAAAAAATCTTTCTTCACCGGTTCCATCTACCGCAAATGCGGCAACAGAAAATAGCGCTCCAAAGACGGATCAGGCGCCAAAAACATTACCAGCCATAACGAAAGGTGTAACGTATGAGGGGGAGTTTCTGCCTTCGTCGGAGAAGCCACCTGCAGCAGATCTTGCAAAGACAGAGGTGGTGTCACCGCTGCAGCAAAAGAAATCTGAGACGTTATTTGACCCAACTTCATGGTCTCCCGAGCATCAGCAGCAGGCGAAGGATATTGCGATTGTGGGGGGGGTGGTGGTGGTCGGAGCAATTGTCCTGAGTAAGCTTTCCAGTAAAGCAAAGGGTATCTTTGGGAAGATTAAGATGGCTATAGGCGTAGGCGTGGCCGGATTTATTGGATATTTCGGCTTAAAAGCACATCGTGAAATTCAGGCAGCGAAGGAGGAAATTGAAGCAGCAAAGCAAGCTTTGGAAAAAGGGAGGAAGGCCATAGAGAAGACAGGGGAAAACGCTGCCCAGCTTGTTGCGGAGGCGAAGGTTCGTGCTCCAGAGGTTCGCGAACAAACCGAAGATGCTGCCGAAGTTCTAAAATACAATATGCTCGCGCGAGGATTACTGATTTTTAACGAGCAGCAGAAGAGTGAAGCAGATGTGGGTGATGAGGAAATAGACCAAGACGGAGTGTCAACCGCTCTGCAGGCATTGCGAGGTCAGAAGTTGGGAGAGCTTGAGAATGTTGCCAGTCCTGAGAAAACGACTTCTCAGATCGATGCAGGGTATCGCTTTGCCAAGGCCGTAGCTTCCGAATGGCTTTCCAAACACCCTGACCAAAAAGATCGAACATTGGGTGACGTCATTCAACCCATGCGTGCATCCATGCGCATATTGGCAAATGCAGAGGATATCGCGAAAAAAGGTGGTTCCATCATACCTTCTCCTCAGGAGTGGCAGCAGGATCTGCGGACACTTTTTTCCGGTGTTATGGATGAGTTTAAGGAAAATGCTGATGCATATGATGAAGCTCTCAATTCTTTGGATGTGCCAAGGAAAGACCGAGTAGCACTTCTTTCCTACTGTGCCACACATAAGGACGATCCTTTGTCGGGAAATCATGAAAAATTTGCACCAGTACTTACGCATCTCTCTCAAAGGCTATCGACAGATGGTGAGTGGGTGGCACAACTCGCTCAGTATGGTCATCTGGAGAAGTTTAAGAATGTATTAAATACGGCCTCAGAAAATCTGAGTATTGGTGAAGCTTTGCAATTACATCTACTTTTGCAGTCAGTACCGAAAGAGAATGAAACGGGAAAGTATTCTTCCGTTTCCGATACAGATCCGCATATTGCCTTTGGACTTCAGATGCTGGCTATGTCGATGGTGGGGAGGAGAAACGAAGAACTTTCTGAGGAGATGAAAGTGATGTTGCTTGTGAAGGGCGTGAGTCAGGCAGGGGAGCTTGCGGCTGACAAGATCGAAGATGTTAACTTGCCTCCTGAAAGTTGGCAGCTTCTCAGTAAAACGTCCGGGTTCATCATGAAAGGATTTTGGGACCGCCTAAAGCATCTTGGAAACCTGTCTTACTATGGTATCAACTATGCATATCAGGAGGCTCCGGTTCCAACGAGTGTGCTTGCGGGTGCAGGCGGATTATATGCAGCACCAAAGATTATGAGGGGTGCACAAAGAGTTGCTGGTGCATTGGAACATAACGCTGTAGAAAGCTTTGTTTCTGCTGGGGATGATGCCGTGTTAAAGGCAAGGGCAGCGAAATATGGGATCACCAACCTTCGTGATGCTAAGAAAGTGCAAAAGGCGGCTCAGGCATTTCGTGGTGCAGAGGGTCTCAAGTCGCCCCTTAGAATGATTCCAGGTTATGGAATTTATAATGAGCTCATGGGGACCAGGGCCGTAGCACTGCGCACATTTAGGAAGACGCTTGATGATGCAAAAAGGGTGGCACCTTGGCAAAAAGCAATGTTCCGTACGGCACTCGTTGCCCAGGCAGCAGGAACCTATGCGGATTATCAGGAATACAAAGAGCAAGGTCAGCAGCGTCAGGCTGTCGAAAAGCATGCCAACGAATCTTTGCGGGATCTACAGAAGCAATTCAGCAATTCACAAATCTATGAGAATCTTGGCAATGGAATGTATAAGCATAAGGAGTCTGGTGTGGAGATTTCCCTGCAGCAGTCCAAGCGCGAGCTTAAGGGTGCAGGCACAGTCATGGATGCGCACGAAAATGCGCAGATTGCACGGATGACCTCTTCCGGGGGATTTCTTGTGCTTACTGCTTGCCTTGGTGCTGCGCGTATCGCAGGTCCCGTAGGACTTGTAGTTGCTGGAACAGAAGTTGTGGTACGCATTGGCATCAATGCATGGGAACAGGGGAAAGTGCGTACATTTCTCAAAGATTGTCCGCCGTGGGTTCTGGTCACACTGGGTGCTCAGGGACTCACCAATATGTCGGAATACGACCTGATGACGAAGGCATCGGGGTGGATGGTGTCGGATATGTATCCTTCTCTCGATGATAAGGATAAGCCTGAGATACGGAAGAAGATGTTCTTCGCTCTCTTTTGTAGTGACTTGCAGCGTTATGCTCCTGAGGCTGCAGCTGAGATTATGGCAGGTATGGAGAATGGACCGGCGCTTGATGCTTTCTATGCGAATGATTTTGAAAAAATTGTTCTGCCACTTCTTGCCGTACAGCTCTTTCAAGCTGCAAAAGACGGCGGTGTCTCCTGGGAGGCATTTCGCGCAGGGGATATCGACTCGGGAAACATTCTCAGTAATCCGGACGTTTCCCTTGTGGAAGTCCGTCAGGCAATGCGTGAAAGTACCATCCTCTATCTGCAGCACGTGCGCGAGAAGAGGTTCCTTGATCATGTAGAACTCCTTAAAAAGAGTGCAAACGAGGAAGGCGAAATCGATGAGCTGCTTCTGGAAGTCACTGAGGAGCTCGGCGAGGAGAAGGTATTTGGAAAAACGCTCAATGAAGTGAATGAAGATCTGCAAAAAAACAAAGGCGCTACCCGTACAGAGCTTCTTCTCTCAACAATGCAAAGTCGGTTGAGCACTTCTGCCAGTGATACTCGAGCGGAAAAGCTATCGAAGAATCCCACATTGTTTTCTATAACTTCCAGAGAGATTTCTGGTTTGTCGCAAGAGTTCAATCTCGCTAACCGTGCTTCACTTATTGCGCTCATCCATGATCCTATTTTACGCGAGAGGATGGGTACAGTCTTTCCCCAGACAACCGATGAACCAGAGGGGCGCATTTATGAGCCTTGGTGGAGCACCTCTCCGGAAGCCATGCGACAGAAATTAGAAGCTCCTGTTGGCGTAGATCGTGGAACAGATGTTCTTCTTGCGCGTGTAGCAGCAAACAATGTTCTTGCCCCACTTGGTCGCAAGGTTGCCGACAATGCCACTGCGCAGGAGGCCGAATACAATATTACCGAGGGGGCAGTCGAGTCTCTATCTAAGCGCGGAGAGTCGCCTAGCCACACGCAAGACGATACGCTGGGAGGTCAACTCTATAGTGGAGAAACTGTTCGGCCTTTGGTTTTCTCCAAGCTGGAGCCGCGTTTCAATATTTCTTCAGATGAGCCAAAGCTGAGATCCCTCTGCAGGATGGTAAGCCGGCCCAACGCGAAGGACGAAGCATTCGCTTTGAAAAACGCCAAGGCAGTGTTTTTCGAAGGAAATGTGCTTCCCAGTGGGCATGTCGTTGTTCTTGCGACATTTGTATACGCTGATCTTGATCGTGCGAAAGATGCAAAACCATCACTGCAGGTTGTTCAGCAGGCAGCGGCAACGGCGGCATCTGCCAATGCTGATTTTCAAGGGAGAGGCCAGGCCATTGCTCTTTCTTCTGGTGAGTTTCTCAAGCAGAAAGGGGCAGAGGCTATGCTCAAGCAGACGGGGGATGTGTGGGAGAAAAACCGTCCACAGCGTGAGGCCCTCGCAAAGCTTAAAGAAGATAAGAAAGCGCAGCGTGAAGCAGCCGAAGCAACCCGCGTCAAAACAGAAAAAGAACAGATGCAGATCGACAGTAAAGATGCACAGGCAAAAGCGAAGGAGAAGCCGGGAACGCTGTTCAAGGATCCGGAGGGGCGTTGGTATGTTGGGTATCACAAGGATCATGGACTTATCTACATTCAACCTCCCGATAGCTCAACTGCACCGGCATTTACCACCGCAGAGGCAGAACGGGACAAGACCTACACCATCGTTGAATATAAGGATAAGGCTTACAAACTTAATTCTCTCTATGTAACGAAAATTGAGCAACAGGCAGGTATTTCTTCGGACGTCATCAATCAGGTATTGGCCATGCCGATACCCGGTAAGCCAGAAGAGTCCGTAGAAAAAGTTCTCACCGTATTCGTGAAAAATATGCACTCCCGCGAAAGTGCTCAGATTTTCCGATCGGTTCTCGGTCTCTATAAGCAACTCCAGACAGACGATGAGCGGAGGCTTTTCCTGAGCGATCTTCGAGCACGTATCTATAGTGAAACGCGCGTCGGGAACAAGGAAGGTGAGTACCTTTCACAGAAGGTGTTTCAAGCACAGATATTGCCTGCTCTGCTGAAACGCATTGCTTCTTTTGGAGAGGAAAGAAAAGCAGCATAAGAATCGTCTTGCAATGTCTGCAGTGCGGATTACGCTTGGATTGTGTCTCTGAGCTTCAGCCAACTTTCTTGCTATAAGCGCTGTCCCTGTCAGTACGAGTATTGCTACATAAAAAAAATTCCCAAAGGTGTTTCCGAGGCAGAGGCGTTCGGGTCGGCAATCCATAATACGTTGAAAAAGTGGGGGGAGTCGGAAATTGAAAATGGAAAATTGAAAATTGAAAATTCAGAAAAGCAATTGGAGATGTTTGCGAAAGAGATTCCTTCTGAAAGTCGACAATTGACAGCTCAAAGCCTGATCGCCCTTTGGCACCAGAGTTGTCCGACGAATGCGTACGCCACACGTTTTGAAGCCGATGCGGCGCGGATGCGGGGAGAGCAGTTGATGGAATTGTTTTATACATGGTGGAGTGAGCGGCCACGCGAGGTTGTTGCGGTGGAGAAGGGATTCTCGATCGCAATAAATGATTCGTCACAGAATCAACCATTGCAGAAGATTATTCTCACGGGCCGCTTCGATCGCATCGCGCGCACACCGGAAGGTTTGCATGTCATCGATTTCAAGACCTCACTGCCACGTACTCAGGATGACGTGGATGCCGATTTGCAGCTGAGTATCTATGCACTTGCGTTGCAGCAGGATTTCGGTGAGCTTCCTACTGCATTATCGTTTTTGCATCTGACAGAAGACGGCATTGTGGAAATGCATACGCATCGTAGTGAAGGACAGGTGCGAGATTCCATCAAACAGATCACGGCATTCCATGGGCGGATGGAGAACAAGGATTTTCATCCGACACCGTCATTGATGGTATGCAAGAGGTGTCCCTACAGAGGGATTTGTGATGTGGCGGCGGTGTAGAGACGCAACGCTGTTGCGTCTTTTTACGTATTACAGAGACGTCACAGCGTGACGTCTCTACGGTGCACGGTTTTATTGTACAATCCTTCCATGCACCTCCTCCTTCGCAATCTCCTTCACGATTACCTCTTCACGATTCCGCTTGCTGTTCTTGTCCTCACGGAGATCGTTAAGATGTTCATCGAGGATTTCCGGTCGGGTCACTGGCATATGGCGCTGTTTCGTCCGGGGGGGTTTCCAAGTTCGCATTCCGCTTTCGTTACGTCCCTGCTCATTATTGTCGGGTACAAACTGGGTCTGCAATCTGTGGAGTTCGCCATCGCCTTCGTCTTTGCCGGTGTCGTGTGGTATGACGCGATGAGTGTGCGCAGGGCAGTAGGGGAGCAAGCGAAGGCTCTCAATCAGCTCCAGCACTTTAGGCATTTCGCCGAGCGGCTGGGGCATTCGTTTGTGGAGGTAGCTGGGGGCATTGCGTTTGGGGCCATTGTGACGGCAGTGGGAATAGCAGTGAGCTAGAGCTTTGAGCTATGAGATTTAAGCTTTAAACTGTCTACATGTTGCAGTCTCAGCTTTTCACCAAAACATCGAAAGATACGCATGCCGACAGCGACAGCATCAATGCGGATCTTCTTACACGTGCGGGGTTTATCAGCAAAACCATGGCGGGGGTGTATTCGTTTTTGCCTCTCGGGTACCGCGTCATCCGCAAGATCGAGCAGATCGTGCGTGAGGAAATGGACGGCATCGGTGGGCAGGAGATTTTGATGTCGGCACTTGCTCCGAAGGCAGTCTGGGAAAAGACCGGACGGTGGAAGACCATGGATGTGCTCTTCAAAGTTCCCGCCGCAGGAGATCAGGAGTACGCGCTCAATCCCACGCACGAGGAGATTGTCGCACCGATCGCACGCACGTTCCTGCGTTCGTACCGCGACCTTCCGTTCGCCTGTTACCAGATCCAGACAAAGTTCAGAAACGAGCTTCGTGCCAAGTCCGGAGTCCTTCGTGGTCGCGAATTCATTATGAAAGATTTGTATTCCTTCCATCAGGATATCGCTGATCTCGACAGATATTATGCCATTGCTCAGGGTGCCTATGACCGTATCTTCGCACGATTGGGATTGGAGAATCGCACCTTCCTTACATACGCATCCGGTGGAACGTTCTCGCAGTATTCTCATGAGTATCAGGTGGTGCTGCCGCAGGGGGAAGATCAGATCTTCGTGAGCATTGAAGCCGAGAAACAGGGAAAACGTATAGCTGTGAATAAAGAGATTTTTGAAGAGGGGAAAACAGTTTGTCCTGTGACGGGAGGAAAAGAATTCCGTGCCGAGAAGGCGTCCGAGGCGGGAAACATCTTCAAGCTTGGGACAAAGTTCTCTGAGCCTTTCGAGCTGCAGTTCGCCGACGAAGCAGGCAAGCTTTGTACGCCGGTGATGGGGTGCTATGGCATTGGCATCTCGCGACTTATGGGAATAGTTGCGGAAGCATGTGCCGATGAGGCAGGTCTTCGCTGGCCTGAGGCCATTGCGCCCTATCGGGTGCATATTCTTTCACTTGCACGGTCCCGCGATGAAGAGTCCTGGAAGCTTGCTCATGATCTTGCGAAGAGATTGCCGGAAAGTCTCCTCGATGATCGCATCGATCTCGGAGCAGGGGCACGTTTTGCCGACAGTGACCTCATCGGCATTCCGCGACGCATCGTCATTTCCCCAAAAAGTCTGACGGCTGGTGGAGTTGAAGTGAAAGATCGTATGACGGGCGCTGTCAACATCGTTGCGTTGGATGCTTTGGTGTGAGGGGGTGTATAGTGCAGAAACTATGAAAAAATTCTCTCTTCTCGTCGGCGCGCTCGGCGGCACACTCGCTGGGTATCTCTTTTCCAACCAGACGCTCCGTGATCAGCTCTCCAAGGCAAAAGATGCCGAGGCTGCAGCCAAGATCCTTGGTAAACATCTCAGTCATGATGGCAAGAAGATCGCCAAAGAGGTTCAGGCATTTGTGAATAGTGATGAAGTGCAGCATAATTTGACGAAAGCCAAGAAGTTTGCAGAACATAAATTGGACCTAGCAAAGCGCGAAGTAATGGAAATGATGGATAGTGGAGTGAAAGAGGCCAAGCGCGCAGTGAAGAAGGGGGCAAAAGAAGCAAAAGTATCCGTGAAACGTATGAAGCTCAAGGTCCGGCGCGTGGGATAAAGGCGTACCACTGAGAAAATCCACTATCAGAGCGCTTGCGTATGCATGCAGCCACTACTACGCTGGCGTTGTCCTTTTTTCTTTACCCCCGTTTTTATGAGATCGTTCACACGAATGTTCATTGCAGCAGGAATCTCCCTCTCGCTTGCAACTCCCGGATTCGCATACATTTTTAGCGGTACAAAGGTGTCTGAGCACATGAGTCGCCGCACCATTAAGTCAGAGGCTCGCGCCGATAACAACATCGGTGTCCGTCTCTCGTCTTCCAGACGTGTTCGCCGTCAGGCGGATACTCAGGAGACCGGGCTCAGCAAACTACGCCGTGCAGAGGCTCGTATGTCCCGCGGTATGAACCGCAAACCGAAGGCAGGAACGGATCGCTACCGCATGCTGCATCCTAACCAGCGTAGTCTGCGTAGGGCTGCCGGTATGGAGTCGATGCTTCCTCCGAGCCTTATTCAAACTGGCGGTCTCTACGATCGCCCAACACGCCGCGATATTGTTGGAGCAAAGGAGATGCTTCAGTAATTTTGGCATTGCTCGAAAAGGACGCCGGTCAGCCCAGGCTGATCGGCGTTTTTAGTATCAAAAATGGCCCTAAACGGGGTTTTGAGTCAAAATGTAAGAATGATGACCTAACCGCTTAGAGCCACGATGAAGACAAGTCCTCATCAGGGGAATTATCTCCATAATTACAGAGATTTCAATAGATATGCATGGGTTTTCGGGTCAATGGACGTCAAATTGATCTTGCGACATTCCTTCAATTCGGTAGGATAATGGGCGGGCCCATCGACAAGGCTCAGGACAAGCCCAGAAAAAGTCCCAAGGCAACCCCCGAACGCAGGATTGCCCAATTTGCTCATGAATCCCAAATCCCGCAGTACCGGCGTACACAGGAAAGCCAAGCGAGGATCCGTATCCGGCGGAGCCAAGTTCATCATCGTTACAGGAGGGGTGTGTAGCAGCTTGGGGAAAGGCATTGCGACAGCTTCCATCGGAGCGATCATGAAAGCCTGCGGATACAAGGTCTTCGTCCAGAAGCTTGATCCGTACTTGAATGTGGATCCCGGGACCATGAGTCCGTTTCAGCACGGAGAAGTATTTGTCACAGATGACGGAGCGGAGACCGATCTTGATCTCGGGCACTACGAACGCTTCATCGACGAGCCGATGAGCAAGCTCTCCACGATCACCACTGGCAAGATCTATACCGATGTCCTTGCAAAAGAGCGTCGCGGAGATTTCCTCGGGGGCACTATTCAGGTTGTTCCACACATTACCAATGCCATTAAAGAGTCGATCATCGGGGCGGCAAAGAAGAGCAAGACCGACATCATGATGGTGGAGGTGGGGGGAACCGTCGGAGACATAGAAGGGGAGCCATTTCTGGAGGCGATCCGGCAGATGAAATCCGAGATGGGACCTGGGCGCATCTTCCATGTGCACCTCACGCTTTTGCCGTACCTTGCAGCATCGAAGGAACTGAAAACAAAACCCACGCAGCTCTCCGTGCGTGAACTTCGTCGGATCGGGCTGCAGCCCGACATGATCCTGACACGCGCTGACTATAAAATTCCCGTGGAGCTTCTCGATAAAGTCAGCAAGTTCTGCGGTGTTTCGCGTGAGGCAGTGATCCCTGCGCCGACCGTCAAATCCATCTACGACGTTCCACTGAATCTGGAGCAGTACGACATCGCCCGCGTGATCGGGAAGCAATTGGGATTAGCCAGACGTATGCCCGATATGAAAGAGTGGGAAGAGGGGCGTAAGCGTTATGAGGCTGCTACGACGCCTGTTCGCATTGCTCTCGTGGGCAAATATACCCACCTCGATGATGCGTATCTGAGCCAGATCGAATCCATCAAATCCGCCGCCGTGTTCTATGGTCACAAAGCGGAAATCGTCTGGGTGGATAGTGAAAAAATCGAGAAGGATGACGCAGAGACGTGGAAGCAGCTCAGGAGCTCCGCAGGCATCATCGTTTCCAGCGGGTTCGGTAGTCGCGGAATAGAAGGAAAGATCGCCGCCGCGCGCTATGCCCGCACGCACAAAGTTCCATATCTCGGACTCTGTCTCGGATCACAGATTCTTGCCATCGAATTTGCCCGTAGCATGCTCAAGGACGACAAGCTCACGAGTCAGGAATTCGATGAGAAAGGAAAGCTGGGTCATGAAAGCTACGTCGTGCACTTTCTCCCCGGGCAGCACAAAGGCCGTAGTCTGGGGGGAACACTGCGTCTTGGTGCATATCAGTGTCGCCTCAAAAAAGGGACAAAGGCGTACGAGTCTTATAAGGCTGCTGGGCAGATTGCCAAAGATGGAACGATCTCCGAGCGACATCGTCATCGCTATGAATTCAATCAGTCCTTCCGCACACGTCTCGAGGAGAAAGGACTCGTATTCTCCGGTGAGTGGGAGGAAACAGGACTTATGGAAATCGTCGAAGTGAAGGATCATCCGTTCATGGTCGGCTCGCAGTTCCATCCGGAGTTCAA